>URJD01000086.1 GCA_900548075.1 uncultured Collinsella sp. | reverse complement strand
TCGACACCGCCGAGTTCGCGATCCCCGGCCTTGACGACGAGTTCCGCGTCATCGTCTCCCCGTGGATTCTGACGGTGCTCGTGACCGACCGCCTGGCTCGCTACTACGAGACGGTCACCAAGCACAACCTCAAGTATCGTCGCTACTATCACCAGTTCGACTACTAAAGAAAACGGGTGCGGGAACGCGCCGGGCTATTGAGAGGAACACAGAATGAGACAGTACATCATCGCCAGCCATGCGCACTTCGCCACCGGCATCAAGGAGAGCGTCGAGCTGCTCTCGGGCGCTCGCGACAACGTCCACGATCTTTCAATGTTCGTCGATGACCGCATGGACGTGGCCGAGGAGGCCCAAAAACTGCTGGCTGGCATGGCTGCCGACGATGATGTCGTTGTCTGCACCGACCTCTTTGGCGGCAGCGTCAACAACGAGTTCACCAAGATCGTCCAGACGCGTCCCCGCACATACCTCGTTACCAACATGAACCTTCCTCTGCTCATCCAACTGCTGTTCTCTGACGAGTCGGCGCCGGTTGAGGAGACGATTCGCGCCATCGTCGCTGCGGACGATACGCGCGTGAAGTTTGTCAACGATCTTTTGGTCGATGACGACGAGGAAGAAGAGTTCTAATCCGCAGCACCTACTGACACGCCGTACGACGGCACAAGACCTTTGGGGGGTCACATTATGATTCAGCTACTTCGCGTTGACCATCGCCTGCTTCATGGCCAGGTCGCAGTTTCCTGGGTTCAGGGCCTTGGCTCCAACTGCATCTTCTGCGTGGGCGATAAGGTCGCTAACGACCCGGTGTGGAAGACGACGCTCAAGATGGGCAAGCCTGCCGGCTGCAAGCTCGTCATCAAGGATATGGCGAATGCCATCGAGGCTATCAACTCGGGCGTGACTGACAAGTACAAGATGATCATCTGCGTCGCCACTATCGCTGAGGCAAAGCAGCTTGTTGAGGGCTGCCCGCAGATCAAGTCGGTCAACCTGGGCAACACCAAGCCCAAGGACGAGAAGCGCCCCGATGCTCGTCAGGTCTCTCGTCAGATCTTCCTGACCGCAGCCGAGGAAGCCGATGTGCGCGAGATGCTGGATCGTGGCGTTGAGGTCGAGATTCGACCCCTGGCCGATGACCCCAAGGTTGACTGCGCCAGCGTGCTCTAGGCGTTCAATTTCGAAGAGCCTGCGGGTTCTTCGTAGTGTCCTATATGGAAAGGGGGATGTATGCTTACCCAAGCAATCCTCATCGGACTTATCGCCGCATTTGGTAAGTTCGACTACCAGCTCGGTACGCTCTATGCGTTCCGCCCCATCGTCCTGTGCCCGCTCGTGGGCCTGGTGCTGGGGGACCTGCAGTCCGGTCTCGCAATCGGTGCGAGCCTGGAGCTGCTGTTCATGGGCTCGATCTCCATCGGCGCCTACGTGCCGCCTGATGAGACGATCGGCGGCGTGCTCGCCTGTGCCTTCGCTATCCAGCTGGGCCAGAGCACCGAGGCAGCCATCGCACTCGCTATGCCCATCGCCACGCTGTGCCTTGCCATCAAGAACATCCTCAACGCCGCCCTGCCGATTTTGGTTGACCGCGCCGATGTTTTCTCTGCCCAGGGCAACCTTAAGGGCGTCTACGCGATGCACTTCCTGATCGGTTCCACCGGTATCATCATGGTGTTCCTGCTGTGCTCGCTGTCGTTCTATCTGGGTGCTGACGCTATCCAGGGCGTGCTCGACTTTATCCCCGACTTTGTCCTTGCTGGCTTTGGCGTTGCCGCCAACATCCTGCCTGCCATGGGCTTCGCCATGCTCGGCCGCCTGGTGCTCACCAAGCAGCTCGTGCCCTTCTACTTCCTGGGCTTCCTGCTGTGCTCCTACGCCAACGTGCCCGTCCTGGGCGTCGCCCTGATCGCCATCATCATCGGCATCGACAAGTTCGACCTGCTCGGCCTGGGCGGAGCCCAGCCCCAGCTCTCCGCGGAAGGGGATGAGGACGATGACTTCTAGTCCCGAGAACAAGATCACGCGCTCCGACCTCGTCAAGAGCGCCGTCAACGTCGGCGCCCTGGGCATGGAGTTCTCCTGGACCTACTACAAGCAGATGAACATCGCCTTCTGCCTGATGGTCGCCAACATGCTCAAGAAGATCTACGCCGGCCGCCCCGACGACTACGCCGAGGCCCTGCACCGCCACTGCGCGTTCTTCAACATCACCGTCCAGTTCGCCCCGTTCGTCGGCGGCATCGCGATGGCCATGGAGGAGAAGGTCGCCCGCGGCGAGATCGAGCCCGAGAGCGTCAACGACGTCAAGGCCGCCCTCATGGGCCCGCTGTCGGGCATCGGCGACTCCATCTTCCTGTCGACGCTGCGCGTGGTCGCCGCCGCGGTGGGCATCAGCCTGTGCCAGGCCGGCAACCCCTTCGGCCCCATCGCCTTCCTGCTCATCTACAACGTCCCCGGCTTCGCGCTGCGCGTCTGGGGCGCCGTCAAGGGCTACGAGCTGGGCGTGGGCTTCCTGGACGAGGCCCAGAGGACCGGCCTCATGCAGAAGATCATGACCTGCGTGGGCATCGTGGGCGTCATGGTCGTGGGCGCCATGTGCAAGGACATGTTCTGGGCCAGCATCCCGGTGGCCATCGGCTCGGGCGACGACGCCCAGACCCTCCAGGACATCCTGGACGGCATCATGCCCGGCATGCTCGGCATGATCGCCTTCTGGCTGTACTACTGGCTGCTGTCCAAGAAGATCAACCCCATGGTGCTGATCGTGGCCACCATGGTCGTGGGCATCGTCGGCGCGTTCTTCGGCGTGCTGGCGTAGGTTCCTGCGTTCTATTCTGCCCCCAAGGGAAACGGCGACCCATTGCGGTCGCCGTTTTTTATTACCGAAAGCTAGCTGGAGGTGCTTCGTGATTCGATCTGACAATCCACCCGATAATGGCGTGAGCGGGGCGATGTATCTATTTGGCACGGCGCTCTTGTGGAGTTTTATCGGCATCCTCGTTCGCGCCAATTCGCAGTCAGCTCTTTTGATCGGTGCCGTCACGGCAATATTTATGGCGCTCTTTATCCTGCTCGTCGGCAGGCCCGTCCTCCGCGTCAGCCGTCTTATTGTCCTTGTGGCCGTCTGCAACTTCGTGACGGGCACCACGTTTAACTTTGCCAACCAACTCACGACGGTCGGCAACGCGATCGTCCTGCAGTACACCTCGATGATTTTCGTTATCGTGTATCAATCGCTCGCAACTCGCACGTTGCCCTCGCCTGCGAAGATTGCCTCCGTGGTGGTTGCTTTTACGGGTATGGGACTTTTCTTTTTAGGCGATTTGAGTGCCGAGGGCATGCTCGGCAACCTGCTTGCCGTCATTTCGGGCGCCACCTTTGGGCTGTGTTTCTTTTTAAACTCTCGCTCCGATGCGTCGCCCATGGTGTCCTCGCTCATCTCCTGCGGCATCTCGATACTGCCGATCGTCTATTTTGCAGGCGACCTAGGCTCCGTGAAACCCTTTGAGTGGGGGCTTATGCTGGTGCATGGCCTTTTTTGCAGCGGCCTTGCGAGTGTGCTGTATGCCAAGGGGATTGCGCGCACCAACGCGTTTGCGGCCAACTTGGTCTGCATGAGTGAGGTCGTGCTCGCTCCCTGCTGGTCGGCGCTCCTCTTTGGCGAGGTCTTTAGCTGGAACGAGTTCTTGGGCGCGGCGATGATCGTTTTGGTGATTGTGGCCAACTTGGCATCCGATGCTTTTGGCGACGGCTTTCTGGTGGCGCTTGTCCGCCATCGAAACAAAGAGCGTGCCTAATAGGATGCGTCTGCCGTTTACGGTAAAAAACACCCCGCTGAGCGACTGGTATTAAATAAGGCGAACCTGCATACCTATAATTGGTATCAAATCATTTGTGCCTGGTATGGGTGTTAGCAGCACGCCAGGTGCGGTTCGGACCGTGTGGTCAAACTCCCGGATTGATATCAATAACGCGCGCGACGGGAGTGACGACGGTTCGAGATTCCTTATTGGGAGGAACTATGCTTGTCCAAGCAATCCTCGTCGGCTTAGTCGGAGCTTTTGGATGTCTCGACTACCAGCTCGGCACCCTCTACGCATTCCGCCCCATCGTCCTGTGCCCGCTCGTGGGCCTGGTGCTGGGGGACCTGCAGACTGGCCTTGCCGTTGGCGCCAGCCTGGAGTTGCTGTTCATGGGCTCGATCTCCATCGGCGCCTACGTGCCGCCTAACGAAACCGTCGGCGGCGTGCTCGCTTGCGCCTTCGCCATTCAGCTCGGTCAGGGTACCGAGACGGCCATCGCGCTCGCCATGCCCATCGCCGTCCTTGCGCTGACGATCGGCAACATTACCAATGCCTTGTTCCCTGTGTTTGTCGATATGGCAGACAAGTTCGCCCTCAAGGGAAACCTCAAAGGCATCTACGCCGTTCATTGGGGAATTGGAATCTGGGGCTGCGTCGAGTACTTCCTGCTGTGCGGCGGCGCCTTCTATTTGGGTTCCGACGCCATCCAGGGCCTGCTCGACTTCATCCCGCCCTTCATCATCGACGGTTGCGGCGTTGCAGCCAACATCCTGCCTGCCATGGGCTTCGCCATGCTCGGCCGCCTGGTGCTCACCAAGCAGCTCGTGCCCTTCTACTTCCTGGGCTTCCTGCTGTGCTCCTACGCCAACGTGCCCGTCCTGGGCGTCGCCCTGATCGCCATCATCATCGGCATCGACAAGTTCGACCTGCTCGGCCTGGGCGGAGCCCAGCCCCAGCTCTCCGCGGAAGGGGATGAGGACGATGACTTCTAGTCCCGAGAACAAGATCACGCGCTCCGACCTCGTCAAGAGCGCCGTCAACGTCGGCGCCCTGGGCATGGAGTTCTCCTGGACCTACTACAAGCAGATGAACATCGCCTTCTGCCTGATGGTCGCCAACATGCTCAAGAAGATCTACGCCGGCCGCCCCGACGACTACGCCGAGGCCCTGCACCGCCACTGCGCGTTCTTCAACATCACCGTCCAGTTCGCCCCGTTCGTCGGCGGCATCGCGATGGCCATGGAGGAGAAGGTCGCCCGCGGCGAGATCGAGCCCGAGAGCGTCAACGACGTCAAGGCCGCCCTCATGGGCCCGCTGTCGGGCATCGGCGACTCCATCTTCCTGTCGACGCTGCGCGTGGTCGCCGCCGCGGTGGGCATCAGCCTGTGCCAGGCCGGCAACCCCTTCGGCCCCATCGCCTTCCTGCTCATCTACAACGTCCCCGGCTTCGCGCTGCGCGTCTGGGGCGCCGTCAAGGGCTACGAGCTGGGCGTGGGCTTCCTGGACGAGGCCCAGAGGACCGGCCTCATGCAGAAGATCATGACCTGCGTGGGCATCGTGGGCGTCATGGTCGTGGGCGCCATGTGCAAGGACATGTTCTGGGCCAGCATCCCGGTGGCCATCGGCTCGGGCGACGACGCCCAGACCCTCCAGGACATCCTGGACGGCATCATGCCCGGCATGCTCGGCATGATCGCCTTCTGGCTGTACTACTGGCTGCTGTCCAAGAAGATCAACCCCATGGTGCTGATCGTGGCCACCATGGTCGTGGGCATCGTCGGCGCGTTCTTCGGCGTGCTGGCGTAAGGGCCCGGCTGCATAGATTTTCGTTGCAACCTGGAAAGGGGATGGAGCAGGCCTATGCCCTCCATCCCCTTTTTGTATAGAAGGAGTTCGTATGTTCGCGAAGGATCGCGAAGCAATGCGCCTGACGCCGGCGGAGGTCAGGCTGATTCTTATTGAGTCCCTGCAATGGTGCGCCAACAACGCGGTGTACTTTTTAGGGCTTATCGGCGCGGCGACGTATGATCTGGCTGGCACGGCCTTTTTGGTTGCCGCCATTACGCTCGTGCGCAATCTTATGACGTCGGCGGGCAATATGGTTTCGGGTTCGGTCATCGATCGCTTTGGACCGCGCCGGACGTCGTTTGTGACGTGCGTGATTACGGCGGTGCTATCGCTTGGCGTGGGGTTGGCGCCGTTGTCTGTCCCCGGGCTTGTGTTTGCCGCGTGCGTCTTGGGGCTTGCGGGCGGCTTTATCAACACCTGCACGCATGCGTTTCCGGGATACCTGGAGTCGACCACCGAGGGCCGTACCCGCGTGAACGGTCTCATGGTGTTCTACAGCAATATCGCCTATACCGCTGGCCCGCTGCTTGGTGGTGCCATCGTGAGCTGTTTTGCCACGCAATCGGTCTATCTGCTCATGGCGGGCATGATGGGTGTGGCGGCCGTGCTCTCCTTGGGCTGTCACGAGTGCGTTGTTCCCGCAAAAGGAGAGAAGTCGAAGGGCGGTATTCTGGGCGGTATGGCCGAGGGTGCGCGACTTACGTTTCGCGATCACGACTTGCGCCTCATCTTTATCTCGGGCTTTTTGGGTTTCTTTGCGTTTGGCGCGTTCGATTCGCTCGAGTCGTTGTTCTACCGCGATGTGCTCAACGTGGATATCGTCTGGCTGGGCTGGCTGTCCTCGGTCGTGGGCCTCACTTCCTCGGTGGGCGCGTTCATCCTGACCAAGCTTTCTGCTCGCTATGTCAACCTGCGATTGCTGCTCGGCGCGCTCATGGCCGTGGGCATTGGGTCCATGGTGTACGTGGGCACCGATATGCTGGGGGTCGCGATTATCGGTCAGGCGATTAACGGTCTGGCCTGGGGATTCCTGGAACCGCTGCAGATGATCTTGATTCAGGAGCGCGCCGACATCAAATACCTGGGGCGCATTACCGGCTTTGTGCGTTTTGGCCTGATGAGCGCCGGCGTGCTGCCGCTGCTGGCGGCTCCGTTTTTGGCGGAGGCTTTGGGCGTCCAGGCGGTGCTGTTTGGGGCATCGACCATTATTGCGCTGGTAGGAACGCTGTTCTTTGTCACACAAGGGAGGCGCCAGAGGCGTTAGCTATACATTCAATTCTAATTTAATACCACTCACCAGAGAATTTCGACCGTTCACCGAGGATTGGAGCAGATTGATAAGTGGTATTAAAAACATGTTAGGTGTATGTCTATAATTGGTATCGAAAAGAAACGCGATGTATAGAGTTGCGTGCAGGACAGAAAGGAAAAGCCATGAAGGAAACCGAGAAGATCGAGATCATGCACTTTAGCCAGGAGGGCTACGTCGAGGACGGCAAGAACGTCTACGAGACCGGCAAGAAGATGACCGCGCTCGCCGACAAGGTCGCCGACGAGGGCTACGACGCCGTGT
>URJD01000085.1 GCA_900548075.1 uncultured Collinsella sp. | reverse complement strand
GGCGTAGGCGACCCCTCCGGTCGCCAGCACTCCGGCAAGGCATCCGATCACGGCAACATACAGAGGCTTCGCGTGACCCTTTCGGCGAAGCGGCTCACCAGCAGCGGCATAAAGAACACGGTCAGCAAGATCGCTATCGGCTTGGACGGACTCGAAGGCCTGCTTGATTTGATTGGATTTCACGGTCGCCCTCCTCTAGGATGAACTTGAGTTTCGATCTGCCGCGAGCTAAACGCGTTCGAACGGTCGCGGCTGGTGCATGCAACAACTCGGCAATCTCTGAGGTCGAAAAGCCCAGATAGTAATAGAGCACGATGGGAACACGGAATCGCTCCGGAAGTCGCATAACGTCTGACAGGACCGCCTTGGTCTCATCCTGCGCCGCCGAAAGCGAATCGGCCAGGTTCTCAATATCCTCCACACGCCTCCACGGCTTTCGAAAGAGCGATTTGCATTCATTGATCGTGACCCGGATAAGCCAGCGGCGAAGATGTTCCCAACTTTCAAAGTGTCCATCGCTTTTAAGCAACTTAAGAAAGACGTCTTGAGCAACATCGTCGGCGTCGGCGCGATCACGCAGGTACGTCAACGCGATCCGAAACACGACACCCCGGTGATCTTCAACCGCCTGTCTAAATGCTTGTTCTTCCATAATCACCTCCCGGTGACGTTAATAATTCTTGGTGAGGCCCTCACCTTAGATACGCTCTTGTCGGGCGAAATGTTTCAAATTCAAGCAGGAAAAACCTACCAAAATAAACCTGTCCCTTATTGGCAAAAGGAATCCCCTTCTGTGCGCGGGGGCAGATTCCCGGAACGGGCCGCCCGCTGTTTAAGTTTGCTGCTCTACAGTCCTGCGCAAGACGGAAAGCACATTAAGTGCTTTCCTTTGCGTGCGGAACTCGCGACAAACTTAAACAGCGGGCGGCCCGTTCCGGGAATCCGACGTGCTCGTCGGGGTAACGTTCCTCACCAAAAAAGACCCGCTCCCCTGTTGAGAAGCGGGTCTTTGGAAGGACGGTTAACGTTCTAGGAAATTACTCCTCGTCGTTGTCCTTGGCCTCTTCGGCGTCGTCGGTGTCCACGAGCTGGTTGAGCAGCTCGTCGAGGGAAGCCATGTCCTCGTTGATCGCGCCGTTGGCAGGAGCCTTCTTGTCGTCGATCGGGGCGCCCAGGAGCTCCTCGTCGGCGTCGGCGTGATGCGTCGGCGCGGCGGAGGTGCCCAGCAGGATGTCGTCCGGACCGTCGGGGCTAAAGACCATCTGCAGCAGCTGCGAGAGGTCTTCCTCGTCGGCAACGTCGTCGTTGTTCTCGAGGATGTAGAGCAGGTCGTGGGCCTCCAGGCCGTCACGGAGCTCCTCGATCGCCTTGGCACCGATGCCATCGATGCGCAGCAGATCCTCCTCGGACTTGCCGACCAGGTCGCCGACCGTCTCGATGCCGACCTCGCTGAACTTGTTGGTCCAGCGCTGCGACACGCCCAGGTCGTCGAACAGGTACAGGCGAGCCTTCTCGGCGGAGATGGTGTGGCCGTTGCGGGTGAACGAACCGTCAGCACCACCGAACTCGTCATAGCCGGCCCAGTCGAGCTGCTGCGGGAGCTGCTCGTCCAGGTCCTTGAGCTCCACAGGAGCCCACTCGGGCAGCGACTTGGCGTTGGGCGAAGCCGGGCCGTCGATGTCGACATAGCCGTCGGCCGTGCGATACGTCAGCTTGGCGTTGGCGTACGGCTTGAGGCCGGTACCGGCCGGGATCTTCTTACCGACGATGACGTTGGACTTAAGGTCGAGCAGGTGGTCGACCTTGCCCTCAATAGCAGCCTCGGTAAGGACGCCGGCGGTACGGATGAACGAAGCACTCGACAGCCAGGAGTCGATGTTGGACGCGACCTTGAGCGTACCCAGGATGACGGGCTCGGCCACAGGAGCCTGACCGCCCAGACGGGCAACGCGCTCGACCTCGTCGGCGAACTCGTAGCGGTCGACGTACTGACCAAGCAGGTACTTAGAGTCGCCGGGGTTGGTGATCTGAACGCGACGCAGCATCTGACGTGCGAGCACCTCGATGTGCTTGTCGTTCAGGTCGACGCCCTGGCTGGTGTAGACGTCCTTGACGCTCTCAACGAAGGTGTGCATCGTCGACTCGATGTCGGTCAGCTTGCGCAGGTTGCGGAAGTTGACGAAGCCCTTGGTGATCTGGTCGCCGGCGCGAACCTCGCAGCCGTCCTCGATCTCGGGCATAAAGCGCACCGAAGCGGGGACGCGACGCTCGTCGAGGACACGGGTGTGATCCTCGGAATCGGTGAGCGTCAGCACGTACTCGGACTTCTCGGGCTTAATCGAGAGGTGGCCGGAGTACGGAGCCAGCTCGGCCTCGCGACCCAGAATCTTCTCGTTGACGTTGCCGACGATATCGAACATACGGCTGACCGTAGGCAGACCCTGCGTAATATCGTCGACGCCAGCGACGCCGCCGGAGTGAATGGTACGCATCGTAAGCTGCGTACCGGGCTCGCCGATGGACTGGGCGGCAATAATGCCGACCGCGGTACCGATGGCGACCGGACGACGGGTAGAAAGATCCCAGCCGTAGCACTTCTGGCACACGCCGTACTTGGAGCGGCAGGTGAGCAGCGCACGAAGCTTGACCTTCTTAAGGCCGGCATCGACCATCTTCTGGATGTCTGCGACCTTCTCGATGTAGCCGTCCTGCTCAAAGAGCACGGTGCCATCGGGAGCCACGACATCCTCAATGAAGCAACGGCCGACGAGGTCGGTGTTGAGGTCGGTGGTGCCGGGGATGATGAGGTTGTAGGTGACGCCCTCGTGCGTACCGCAGTCCTCCTCGCGGACAATGACGTCCTGGGCCACGTCGACCAGACGACGGGTCAGGTAACCAGAGTCCGAGGTGTGGGATGCGGTATCGACCAGGCCCTTACGGGCGCCGTAGGTCGAAATGAAGTACTCGAGCGGCAGCAAACCCTCGCGGAAGTTCGCCTTAATGGGAAGGTCGATCGTCTCGCCGGACATGTCTGCCATCAGGCCACGCATGCCGCCGAGCTGACGCAGCTGGGTCTTAGAACCACGGGCGCCGGAGTCGGCCATCATGTACAGCGGGTTCTCCTCGTCGAACATGTCGAGCATGAGCGCTGCAACCTTATCGGTACAAGCGGTCCACTCGTTAACGACTTCGATGTGGCGCTCCGTCTCGTTGATGAAGCCCTCCTCGAAGTACTCGTTGATCTGGTCGACGTTGGTCTGGGCGCGGTCCAGCAACTCCTGCTTCTCGGCAGGGATGAGAGCATCCCACACCGAGATGGTGAGGCCGGCGCGGGTAGCGTAGTGGAAGCCGGAGTACTTGATGGCGTCGAGGATCGGACCGACCTTGGCCTCGGGGTAACGATCGCAGCAGTCCGCAACCAGCTTGGCCACGTCGCCCTTGACCATCTTGTAGTTCATGAACTCATAGTCTTCGGGCAGGCACTGGCGGTTGAAGATGATGCGGCCGATAGAGGTCTCGAAGCGAGCGGTCTTGTTGCCGGTAACGTCGTAGTCGACGAACTCGTTCTTGCCGTTCTTAACGCGGAAGATACGGGTGCCGTCCTCGTTGATGACATTGGCGTCGGCAGCGGACACGCGGACCTGAATCTTGGCCTGCATGTCGACCTCGGAGCGGCAGTCATAGGCGTGCAGCGCGTCGTCGAAGCTGGCGAACACGTGGTTCTCGCCCGGCAGACCGTCGCGGACCTGGGTCAGGTAGTACACACCGATGATCATGTCCTGCGAGGGGATGTTGACCGGCTTGCCGGATGCCGGCGAGCGCAGGTTGTTCGCAGAGAGCATAAGCACGCGGGCCTCGGCCTGAGCCTGGCTGGACAGCGGCACGTGGACAGACATCTGGTCGCCGTCGAAGTCGGCGTTGAAGGGCGAGCAGACCAGCGGGTGCAGGTGGATGGCCTTGCCCTCGACCAGCACCGGCTCAAAGGCCTGGATGGACAGACGGTGCAGGGTCGGTGCACGGTTGAGCAGCACGACGCGGCCGTCGATGACCTCTTCGAGGATGTCCCACACAAAGGTGGCACCGCGGTCGATAGCGCGCTTGGCGCCCTTGATGTTCTCGACCTTGCCGAGCTCGACCAAGCGCTTCATGACGAAGGGCTTGAAGAGCTCCAGCGCCATGGTCTTGGGCAGACCGCACTGGTGCAGCAGCAGCTTGGGGTCGGTAACGATTACCGAACGGCCGGAGTAGTCGACACGCTTGCCCAACAGGTTCTGACGGAAACGACCCTGCTTGCCCTTGAGGGCCTCGGCAAGCGACTTGAGCGGGCGACCGCCACGGCCAGAGACCGGGCGACCACGACGGCCGTTGTCGAACAGGGCGTCCACGGACTCCTGGAGCATGCGCTTCTCGTTGTTCACGATGATCGCGGGGGCGTCCAGGTCGAGCAGGCGCTTGAGTCGGTTGTTACGGTTGATCACGCGACGATACAGGTCGTTGAGGTCGGACGCGGCGAAGCGGCCGCCGTCGAGCTGGACCATCGGGCGCAGATCGGGCGGAATGACCGGGATGACGTCCAGGATCATGTTCGCGGGGCTGTTGCCGCCCTTCAGGAAGGCGTCAACGACCTCGAGGCGCTTAACGGCCTTCTCGCGCTTCTGCTTCTGGGAGTCCTCGTCGGCGATGATGGCCTTGAGCTTCTCGGCCTCGGAGGGGAGGTCGATGGCAGCGAGCAGGTCGCGGACGGCCTCGGCACCCATGCCGCCCTTGAAGTACATGGAGTAGTAACGGGTCATCTCACGGAACAGCGGCTCATCGGAAATGAGGTCGCGCTCGCTGAGCTTCATGAAGGCGTTGAAGGCGTCCGTGCGGAGCTGCTTCTCGTCCTTGCACTCTTCCTCGATGTCGACGATGCCAGAGGCGATCTCCTCGGGGGTCAGCGGCTCCTCGTCGGAGAACTCGTCAAAGTTCTCGGGGTTGCCCTGCTCCTTGAGGGACTCGATCTGGCGGGCGCACTCGGCATCGATCTCTTCCAGATCGGCGGCGAGCTCCTCGCGCAGGTCGTCGGCGTCGGCCTCGCGGGCCTCATAGTCAACCTCGGTGATGATGTAGCTGGCGAAGTACAGAACCTTCTCGAGGTCCTTGGACTTGATGTCGAGCATACGGCTCATCGGGAAGCTCGTGGGGCTCTTGAAGTACCAGATGTGGGACACGGGAGCGGCGAGCTCGATGTGGCCCATGCGGTCGCGACGCACCTTGGCCGAGGTGACCTCGACGCCGCAGCGCTCGCAGACGATGCCCTTAAAGCGGATGCCCTTGTACTTGCCGCAGGAGCACTCCCAGTCCTTGGCGGGACCGAAGATCTTCTCGCAGAACAGGCCGTCCTTCTCGGGCTTGAGGGTACGGTAATTGATGGTCTCCGGCTTCTTGACCTCACCGTGCGACCAGGAACGGATCTGGTCGGCGGAGGCAAGGGAGATCTTTACCGAGTCAAAATCAGTAGCTTCGAAATCTGCCACAGTCAACTACTCCTTATCAGTGGTCGTGGCGGCGACAGCCTCGGGTGCCTCGGCGGTCTCGGCATCCTCGGCCTCGACGTCGGCGTCAACGCCGGCGAGCGCAGCCAGGTCGTCGAGAGCAGAGGTCTCCTCGGCGGTCACAGGGGCGGAGGCGTCCTCGTCGGCATCGTGCATGGGCTCGATGTCCAGTGCGAGGGAGCGAATCTCCTTGACGAGAACCTTGAAGGACTCGGGGATACCCGGGACAGGAACGTTCTCGCCCTTGACGATGGACTCGTAGGTCTTGACACGGCCCACGGTATCGTCGGACTTGACGGTCAGGATCTCCTGCAGGACGTTGGAAGCACCGTAAGCGTACAGTGCCCAAACTTCCATCTCGCCGAAGCGCTGGCCGCCGAACTGAGCCTTGCCGCCCAGAGGCTGCTGGGTAACCAGGCTGTAAGGGCCGGTCGATCGGGCGTGGATCTTGTCGTCGACCATGTGGCCGAGCTTGAGGATGTAGGACGTACCCACGGTAATGGGCTCGCGGAACTCCTCGCCGGTGCGGCCGTCGAACAGACGGGTCTTGCCGCGCTCGTCAAGCTGCGTGACGAACTCGGGACGCATATGATCGCCAAAGGCAGCGGTGGCCTTGTTGAGCATGTTCTTGTTGGCACGACGGATGACCTCGGCGATCTCGTCCTCCTTGGCGCCGTCGAAGACGGGCGTCGCGGTGAAGAACGGACCGGGGACGTACTTGTCGGAGTCGGCCTGCTCGGTATCCCAACCGCACGCAGCAGCCCAGCCAAGGTGGCACTCGAGCAGCTGGCCGACGTTCATACGCGAAGGAACGCCCAGCGGGTTGAGGATAACGTCGATCGGGGTACCGTCAGCCATGTAGGGCATGTCCTCGACCGGCAGAACGTTACAGATAACACCCTTGTTGCCGTGGCGGCCGGCGATCTTATCGCCCTGCTGGATCTTACGACGCTGGGCGACGTAGACGCGCACCTGCTCGTTGACGCCGGGGGCCAGATCGTCGCCGTTCTCGCGGCTAAAGCGGACGACGTCGATGACGCGGCCGTAAGCGCCGTGAGGCATCTTAAGGGAGGTGTCGCGGACGTCGTGGGCCTTGGCACCGAAGATGGCGCGCAGCAGGCGCTCCTCGGCGGTCAGAGCGCTCTCACCCTTAGGCGTGACCTTGCCGACCAGGATGTCGCCAGGGCCGACCTCGGCGCCGATGCGGATAATGCCGTCCTCGTCGAGGTTGGCAAGCATGTCCTCGGAGAGGTTCGGGATCTCGCGGGTGATCTCCTCGGGGCCGAGCTTGGTGTCGCGGGCATCGATCTCGTGACGGGTGATGTTGATGGTCGTCAGCAGGTCCTCGGCCACCAGGCGCTCGGACACGACGATACCGTCCTCGTAGTTAAAGCCTTCCCACGGCATGTAGGCCACGGTGAGGTTCTGGCCCAGTGCGAGCTCGCCATGATCGGTCGAAGGACCATCAGCCAGGGGCTCGCCCTGCTCAACGGTGTCACCGACGCGCACGAGCGGACGGTGGTTGATGCAGGTGGACTGGTTAGAGCGCTGGTACTTGGCCAGGTGATACTCGTCCATGCCGCCGGCATGCTTGACGATAATCTTGGCGGCGTCGGCAAAGATGACCTCGCCGGCGTTCTTGGCCAGGGTGACCTCGCCGGAGTCCAGAGCGGCGCGGCGCTCCATGCCGGTACCGACATAGGGAGCGGCGGGGTGAACCAGCGGCACGGCCTGACGCTGCATGTTAGCGCCCATCAGCGTACGCTTGGCGTCGTCGTGCTCCAGGAACGGGATCAGCGTGGCTGCGACGGAGAGCATCTGACGCGGCGAGACGTCCATGTAGTCGACGTCCTCGAC
>URJD01000084.1 GCA_900548075.1 uncultured Collinsella sp. | reverse complement strand
ACGATACCCAGACGGCTCAAGAGGTCTCCACAACTGGGACACATGGCCCATTTTTGACTAGTCATTGGGGACGTACTTAAACGACTAGTCGCGGGGGCACTCTTCGGCCACTCATTGGGGACGTACTTAAATGAGTGGTAGTTGGAGACACTCCTGGCCGAGCTAGAGGTCGCGCGCGTCCCTTTTGGTCCATGCGGCTCAAAATCGCGGCGTGATGTGGACGGCTGGGGTCGAATTGGCAGCATTTCGAGCCTGGCTTCGATATTGAGACTGGTTCTTTATTAAAATAGATTTCCAGACAATTGAGCGGCTGGGGGTTAACCATGAGGGGCATGGGAGACACAATCGCATATCTGCGTCGGGGCATTCGGGAGATTATATGCCTGGCGCTGTTCTTCTTCACGTTTTTGGCGTGCGAGTATCTCTTTGATGTGCGCATAGCCGAGTTCGTGCCATCGAGTGAGGTCGTCATCTACGAGAGCATCGTTGTCGGCGCGAGCGTGATTGGCTTTTTCGTGCGCCCATTTCTGTACTATCGCCTTCCCCAGACGATCGATGCGACGAGCGATATTACAGGCGTGCTGTTGGTATCGGCGTTGCTGCTGATGATTACGGCAGTGCGGTTTGAGGTAGTAATTGCCGGCGGCCTGGTGGCGTGCTGCGCCCTGGGCTATTGCGGATCGACCGCCCATGCCAATCTTGCGCGGCGTTTTGCGCAGACGCCCTGCCTGGCGCGCGCCGCCGCACTTTCCTATGCCATGGGCGTTCTGGTACAGGTGATCAACCACATGGTGATGCCTGTCGGTATTCCTCAGCAGGCTGTTCTGGTCGTCTGTGCGATCGCGCAGGTGGCGTTGCTCCACGGTGCCCGACGCGCCAAGCTGCGCGACGAGTCCGACCCCAACTTTGAACCCAGTGCTGCCGGGCTTTCGGTAGATGCTCTGGAATATGGCGCCAAGTGGCATGACGATCCCGAGGCAAAGGCGGCATTCCGTCGCGCCGTAGTTCGCCTGACCGTGGCGACGGCGTATCTTTCCAGCGTATTCGCCGCTCTCAACGCGGGCTTCACGACCTTGCATGCTGTCGGAGCCGTCGATTTGGGCGATTGGCCGCGCCTGCTGCTTGTCGTGAGCTCGTTGGTCGCTGGCGCACTATTTGACCTGCACGGCCGCTCGTATATGAATATCGGCATGACATGTGCCGCCATACTGTCCACGCTTTCGTTCTTTGTGCTCATCGTCGACGGCAATGGTGGCAACGAGCTCGCTGCCACGATCATTTTTTATCTGGGCTCGGGCTTTTTCGTGGTGTTCTTTACCACAAAATATGCCGCCGTCTCGCTCTATGCGCGCTGGTCATATTTTGGCCGTGCATGGGTCGCGTCGTCAACAACGTGTGCTCGATGCTCGTGACGGCGCCGGCGGTGGCGATTATCTCGAGTCAAAACGTGCTGGCTGCGGTTGGTGCGGCGCTCGTGATGTTTGTGGGCATTGCGATTGCGCTGCTGGGGCAGTTGGGGCAACGAGCCGATGATGCCGTGATGCAGGATGGCCTGCCGCTTGCCACCGACGATCTTGGTGGGGATCTTGCGCCCACATGCTTCGACCCCGAGCCCGTGGAGGCAGCGGAGCTCACGTCCGATGAACGCCTCGATGCTTTCGTCGCCACCTTTGGGCTTACAGAGCGCGAGCGCGATATTCTTGAGGTATTGGTCGTTTCGGACCAGAGCGTTCAGGACATCGCCACAACGCTCTTCCTTTCGCGCTCCACGCTCTATCGCCACATTTCCTCAATCAACAAGAAGACCGATACCGCCTCGCGTGTGGCCCTTATCAACTTCTTCTGGTCCTGGACGCCCAAGGACTAGCTAATCCTCCAATAAGTTGCGGTGGAATAGTCCCTTAATTAAAGTTACGGGGCTTTAAACAGGAACTATTCCACCGCAACTGCTGGGGGGATAGACTGCGGCGTCGACAACGGTGTCGACGTCGGCAGAGGCGTCGTCAGCTGGCAGGGTGTTTTCCGTCTACTTGCTACAGCAGCTCGCCGTGGCGTGCAATGTGGCGGCGCTTTGCCAGCTGAGTGAGCGCGATGTAGGCGGTGACGATGCCGACGAGCAGCGCGAAAAAGCTCGCGGGCAGCGCCATGAGGCCGAGCGTATCGGCGATGGGGCTTGCCGGCAGCCATGTGACGAGCGCCAGGCCCAGCACGGTAAGAACGCACAATGCGGGCGCGGCGTGGTCGCGCGGGCTCGGCAGATGCGGGGAGCGCAGCATGTGGACCACGAGTGTCTGCGACCACATGGACTCGACAAACCAGCCGCTCTGGAAGAGCGCAGCAAAGGTCGCCATACCCGCGACGTCGCCCGCGGCGGCAAGCTCGGACCAGCTTGAGTCCACGGCGGCGGGGCACACGACAAAGAAGAGCGCGGCGAAGGTCACGATGTCAAACAGCGAGCTCACGGGGCCCAGCTCGAGCATAAAGCCCTTGATGGACGCGGCGTCCCAGGCACGCGGGCGGGCAGTCCAGGCGTCATCGACGGTGTCCCACGGCAGCGCGATGCACACGATCTCGTAGACCAGCGACAGCAGTACCAGCTGCAGGGCGCTCATGGGCAAAAACGGCAAGAACAGGCTCGCGACGGTCACGGACAGCACATTGCCAAAGTTGGAGCTCACCGTGGTCTTGAGGTACTTGAGCAGGTTGCCGTAAGTGCGGCGGCCTTCGATGATGCCGCGCTCGAGCACGCCCAGGTCCTTCTGAAGCAAGATGATATCGGCGGATTCCTTGGCAATATCGACGGCCGAATCGACCGAGATGCCGCAATCGCTCGCACGCATGGCGGCGGCGTCGTTGATGCCGTCGCCCATAAAGCCCACGGTGTGGCCGAGCATCTCGCGCATGACACGTACCAGGCGCGCCTTCTGCAGCGGCGAGAGCTTGGCGAAGAGGTTGGTTTTCTCGGCGCGCTCGGCAAGTTCGGCGTCATCGAGCGCATCGATCTCGGAGCCGAGCAAGACGTTGCTCGCATCGATACCAATCTGCTCGCAGACGGTGGCGGCGACGCGGTCGTTGTCGCCGGTTAGGACCTTGACCGCCACGCCCTTGGCCGCAAGGGTGGCGACGGCGCCCGCGGCACTTGCTTTGGGCGGATCGAGGAAGGCCAAAAAGCCCATCAGCACCATGTCGCACTCGTCGGCGATGCCAAACTCGCCCACGCAGCGCGGATTGGTCTTCTGCGCCACGGCAATTACGCGTAGGCCCTCGGCGTTAAGTCCGGCGACCTGCTTGCGAATCTGGGCGAGCTTCTCGTCGGTGAGCGGCTGAGCGATGCCATCGATCTCGACAAAGGAACAGATCTCGAGCATTTCCTCGGCAGCACCCTTGGTAACCATCTGGGTTTTGCCTTGGGCGTCGGCGACAACTACGCTCAGGCGGCGGCGCGAGAAATCGAAGGGAACCTCGTCGACCTTGGTATAGCGGTCGCGCAGACTCTGGCCCAGCATAGAATCGGGCACGACGGTCGAGGGCGTCACATCGGCGCGGTCGATTACGGCCAGGTCGATAAGGTTTTTGAGGCCGGTTTGGAAGAAACTATTCAAAAATGCATGGCGCAGCACGCGTGCATCTTCGTTGCCGTCGGTGCTGAGATAGCGCTCGAGCACGATGCGGTCTTCGGTGAGGGTGCCGGTCTTGTCGCAGCACAGGACGTCCATCGCGCCGAGGTTTTGAATCGCCGGCAGCTCCTTGACGATAACCTGGCGACGGGCGAGGTCTTTGGCGCCCTGCGATAGGCTCGTGGTCACGATAGCGGGAAGCATCTGCGGCGTGATGCCCACGGCCACGCTCGTGGCGAACAGCAGCGCGTCGATGACGTTGCCCTTGGTGGCGGCGTTGATGGCAAAGACGGCCGGCGCCATAACGAGCATGAGGCGTACGAGCAACATGGATACGCTCGAGACGCCGCGGTCAAACGCGCTCTTTTCGCCGCGCCCGTTGAGCATCTTGGCGATGCCGCCCAGGTAGGTGTCCGAGCCAGTGGCAACGACAAGCGCCATGGCGGCGCCGTTTTGCACGGAGGTGCCGGTAAAGACGATGTTCTTGCAGGCAGAGAGTGGCAGTACGGAGCCGTCGGCGCCCTCGACGACGGTGACGGCGGTGGTCTTCTCGACGGCCTCGCTCTCGCCGGTGAGTGCGGACTCGATTACAAACAGGTCGCGCGCGGTGATGATGCGGGCATCGGCTGGAACCATATCGCCGGCAGAGAGGCGGATCACATCGCCGGGGACGAGCTCGTCGAAGGGGATCTCGATGCGCTCGCCGTCGCGCAGGACGGTGCAAGTGTTGGAGACCAGGTCCTTGAGGGCCTCTGCCGCATTGCCGCTGCGGGCTTCCTGGATAAACTTCATGCCGCCCGATACCAGCAGCATGATGCCGATGACGATGACCGTGGAGGGGTCGCGCTGCGGTTCGGGCACGGCGAGCACGTCGATGTAGAGCGAGACCAGTGCGAGCGCGGCGAGGATGCCGGCGAAGGGATCGATGAACGCGTCGGCGATGCGGCGGGCGAGCGTTTTGGTCGTTGCCTCGATGGTGTTGGGGCCGACGGCGTTCAGGCGCTCAGTTGCCTGCTCGACGGTGAGGCCGTTTGCCGTGGCGTCAAGCAGTGCGAGGGCGTCCTCGGCACTATGGGTGGCGGCGAATATGGTGTTCTTGGACAGGCCGGTATGAGCGGCAGGGCGCGCTGTGCGGCGGCGCTTGGAGATGGCTTCGAGTACCGTGACGGTTTTGAGCATCAGCATAGGGTCCTCCTTGTTGAAGGGAGTTAGCGTACGTGTCGTATTTGCTTCAAAAAACCTAGATGTCGCTCACGTCAAGCTCTTGAGCCCACAAAGGGTGCAGCGCGCCTTTGTGGTGGTTTTGGCGATCTGCCGGTGGCGTTTATGCGTGTGCGGAGTCCTCGCGGCGTGCCGAGGGCGACATGCAGGTTTTTCGACTAGGACTGCCTTCCATGGCACACCTCCTAAAGGCTGAGCGCAGCGCGCTTTGGGTATCTCGTACCCCTTTTAATCAGCCCGTATTTTTGATGAGGGGGTTTGCCATGTCAACCCCATTGTTCGGAAAACCATTCCCCCTGACAAAGCCTTTACAGAATGCCGTGGCTCCAAAGCACGCCCACATCGACGCCTCGCCTGCGCTAAACTGAAGAGCACGTACGCGATTACGAGAGGAGCCCGCATGGAGGCTTACAAGCAAGAGTTCATCAAGTTTATGGTTGAGTCCGACGTTCTTAAGTTCGGCAGCTTTACGCTCAAGAGCGGCCGTCAGTCCCCGTTCTTTATGAACGCCGGCGCTTACGTGACGGGCTATCAGCTCAAGAAGCTGGGCGAGTATTACGCCCAGGCCATCCACGATAACTTTGGCGACGACTTTGATGTGCTGTTTGGGCCGGCCTACAAGGGTATTCCGCTGGCCGTCGTGACCGCAATTGCCTACCACGAGCTGTACGGCAAGGAGGTCAAGTACTGCTGCGACCGCAAGGAGGCCAAGGACCATGGCGCCGACAAGGGCAACCTGCTGGGCTACGAGCCCCAGGACGGCGACCGCGTGGTCATGGTCGAGGACGTCACCACCAGCGGCAAGTCCATCGACGAGACCTATCCCAAGGTTAAGGCTGCTGCCGATGTCGAGATTAAGGGCCTGATCGTGTCCCTCAACCGCATGGAGGTCGGCAAGGGTGGCGTGACCACCGCGCAGAAGGAGATCGAGGCCAAGTACGGTTTCCCCGTCGCGAGCATCGTTTCCATGGCCGAGGTCGTCGAGACCCTCTACAACCACGAGATCGACGGCAAGGTTGTCATCGATGACGAGCTCAAGACCGCTATCGACGCCTACTACGAGCAGTACGGAGCTCGGGAGTAGTAGTTACGCGGTTTTACCAAACCGCGTAACCAGTTGACGCTGCAAGCCCGCCAGAGCGGCAATCTGCCTTTCAACTTCGGCGGCATGACCAAAAGGTCAATGCCGCCTCGTTTCAAGGCACCTTGCTCGCTCTGGCGGGCTTTCGCTGTCGTTGCCAAAACATCGGCGTTGCCGGGGTGGTCATTGGGGACGTTCTTAAATGGCTAGTCATTGGGGACGTTCTTGTTTGACTAGTCGTTTAAGAACGTCCCCAATGACTAATCACCACATGTGAGCCTGGCCTCCTGCGTCAGATTCTAATAACGAGTTTACGGAATAAATAGTTATTAGAGTCGATATGGCCGACCTAATGACGAGAAGTCGTTATTAGGTCGGCCGTTAGTCATTGGGGATGTTTTTAAATAGCTACTTGAGCCCGGGGAGGCGGGTGTAGGGGAATGAGCGCTCTAGGAATTCGGCGCAGCGGGCGTAGTCTTTGGCGAAGTAGCTGCTGTAGAGCGAATCGAGTACGTATTGCACGGCGATGTGGCTTGCGAACTGCGTGATGCGGTGCGTCATGCTCTCGTGATCGCTCACCGTAAGGTAGGCGGCAAAGCCGGGGTGAATGCGCGCGCAGTATGGCGTGCCGATGACGATGACCGGGACATGCTGGCTGCTGAGGATCGGCAAGATTTTCTTGAGGTTGGGCGCAAGGCCGCTGTAGGAGATAACGATCGCCGCGCGGTCTGAATCCGAGGTAAGCGCCGTTCGCACCTGGGCCTCGACACCGTTGTGGCACGTCGCGCTTTTACCGGCGGAGAGCAGGCGGTCACGGAACATCCCCGCTGGATAGAGGTTGTGCGAGCCCGTGTAGATGTCGACCTGTCGGGCGTTCGCGATGAGCTTGGCGGCGTGGTCAAGCTGCGTGGGGTCGAGCAGCTCCTGCGTTTCGGCCAGCGTGGTCTGGTAGAGCCCCTCCATGCGCTCCATGACCTGCGCGGGGGTGGACGTAGCGTCGAAGGGAAAGTTGATATCCACGTCACGTCGGTTGCCCGATTCGGTTGCCAAGCGGATGAGCTCGACCTTGAGGTCCTTAAAACCCTCGAGGCCGAGCTTTTTGTAAAACCGGTGCACGCTCGCGACCGAAACGTTGGTGCGCGCGGCGAATTCCTTGATGGAGAGTCCGCGGATGTCCTCGCCGATGGCAAGGGCTGCAATGCCGAGTTGTTGCTCGGTGGGGGTGAGGCCCTGCGCTTCGGTGATCTTGCGTTTGATATCCATGCGAACTCCCACACTCGCCAAACCTACCAAAAAGGGACGGTTTTATTTTGGCACGTTTCGGTCGGTATCAGGAAGTGTCAGGGACGGGGCGGCGGCAGGACTCGAGAGCGAAAAGAAGTATCGGGCTTGGTGCGCTCGCTTCTGCCCGTCCCGTGCGCAGGCGATGCTCGGCTTATCGACCCGCGATGCAAAGGAGATGCTCATCCCACGAGCACTACCGGGAAGGCTTGCGATTCGAGCCCTCGCCTTAGTATTTTGGTCATTTAGCACTATAATCACCATAGGCATGCGCATAACGTTGCGCTTAATCAAGAGGAGAAAACGTATGGGTCTGTTTGACATGTTCAAG
>URJD01000083.1 GCA_900548075.1 uncultured Collinsella sp. | reverse complement strand
CCTAAGCGGCAATCTGCCTTTCAATCGTCGGGCATGGCCAGAAGGCCTATGCCCTTCTCTTTCAAGGCACATTGCTCGCTTAGGGGCGTTTTCGCTGACTTATGCTCAACCTGCGGCGTTATTTTGTTTGAGGCGAGGGGTCCTATGACAGTTCGTCGGCTACTTGGTGTTCGTAGAAGGCTTCTACTACGGCGTTAAAGTCGCGGGCGAAGTCTTCCATGGTTCCGCGCCAGGTGGCTCGGCTGGGCTTGCCTTGGCCCACAAAGGCGGTTTGGATGCCGCAATCGGGGGACGGGAAGTCGCGTTTGGGATCGTTGCCC
Source organism: uncultured Collinsella sp. (assembly GCA_900548075.1). Taxonomy (GTDB): domain Bacteria; phylum Actinomycetota; class Coriobacteriia; order Coriobacteriales; family Coriobacteriaceae; genus Collinsella. Next base: position 7,245 of record URJD01000083.1, on the reverse strand, counting down.
ACCATAAGGACCTCGTGTGGCTCGAGTCCCATCACCTGAAGCTGCTCTAGATAGTAGGTGGCATCGGGCTTGCAGCGGGTGGTGTTTCCCATGTGCGTCACGAGTTCAAAGGGGGCGTCGGCCAGGTCGCCCCAGCCCATGCGGCACTCGATGGCCCCCTGGGGAAAGCTGGGGTTGGTAAAGAGCGCGCAACGCAGTCCAGCGTCCTGTACGGCCTGGAGCGCGGCGTGCGCGCCAGGCATGGCGTGGGCGTTAATGACCTCGTCGTTCTTGTACGGGAGAACTTCGCGGTCATAGTAGGTAAACGCCTCGTAGATGAGGGGATCGGAGAGGCAGATCCCGCATCGGCGCTCGACCTCTTCTTGGTAAAACTCAAGATTGGTGCGGTTGTCCGTGCCGCTGCGGCGATTGGCGTTGAGGTCGACCAGGATGGTGCCGAGGCGTGCCATCGTGCCACCGCGGCTGCGGCGCCCGATATCCGCGAGCATCGAAGAGACATCCTTAAAATAGCGAAGGATGAACGCGTTGAGGTTGATGCTAAGAAGCGTTTCGTCCATATCGAAAACGACTGCTTTGAGCACGCGGGCACCTTTCTCGTAAATTTGATCTAGAGTCGTTGGCTCCGGATACTTTACCCCAAAGCGAATTGCCTGGCTGGTTATCGTCAAGTTGCGGAGACGTGTGTTCATAAGATTACGAAAAAGTCTCCACACGAGTAAAAAATCGCAGTTCACGCTTGAAATCGAACTCATTTCCCCGTAACCTATACGAACGTGATTGCATAAGCGTCACATTAGTATCTGTCGGCTCCCGAGTGTTCCTAAACGTTGTGTGCTTGTCGCACCCTTCTGTAGGTCCTAGCAATCGGGGCCCCGTAGTTCGAAAGGGGTCCACCTTTGAGTGAGATTCAGAACTCGTCCATTTTCTCTCTTGACGATGTCAACGAGGAGGAGATGAACAACCTCATCGACGGTACGATTACCGACTTTGATGAGGGCGATCTCGTTAACGGCACTGTCGTTAAGATCGAGCATGACGAGGTGCTCGTTGACATCGGATTCAAGTCCGAGGGCGTTATCCCGGTCCGCGAGCTGTCCATCCGTAAGGACGCTAACCCTGCAGACATCGTTGCACTTGGTGATCCCATCGAGGCCCTGGTTCTCCAGAAGGAGGACAAGGACGGTCGTCTGGTCCTGTCCAAGAAGCGTGCCGAGTACGAGCGTGCTTGGAACCGCATCGAGGAGAAGTTCAACTCCGGCGAGAACGTCGAGGGCGAGGTTATCGAGGTTGTCAAGGGCGGCCTGATCCTCGACATCGGCCTGCGTGGCTTCCTGCCCGCTTCCCTCGTCGACCTCCGTCGTGTCAAGGACCTCACCTCCTACATGGGCACCCGCATCGAGGCCCGCGTCATCGAGATGGACCGCAACCGCAACAACGTCGTCCTCTCCCGTCGCGTCGTGCTCGAGGAGTCCCGTAAGGCCGAGCGCTCCGAGATCCTGTCCAAGCTCAAGTCCGGCATGCGTCTCCAGGGCACTGTTTCCTCCATCGTCGACTTCGGCGCCTTCGTCGACCTCGGCGGTATCGACGGCCTCATCCACATCTCCGAGCTCTCCTGGAACCACGTCAACCATCCTTCCGAGGTTGTCAAGGTCGGCCAGGAGGTCGAGGTCGAGGTTCTCGACGTCGATCTCAACCGCGAGCGCATCTCCCTGGGTCTCAAGCAGACCACCGAGGATCCGTGGCGCGCACTGGTCAAGAAGTACCCCGTCGGCGCTATTGTCGAGGGCACTGTGACCAAGCTTGTCCCGTTCGGCGCTTTCGTCGATCTGGGCGAGGGCATCGAGGGCCTGGTGCACATCTCCGAGATGGCCAACAAGCACGTCGATCAGCCTTCTCAGGTCACCCACGTGGGCGACAAGGTTCAGGTCAAGGTCATGGAGATTGACCTCGACCGTCGTCGTATCTCCCTGTCCATGAAGTCCGCTGCTGAGACTCTGGGCGTCGAGATCGAGGTTACCCCGCTGCCTTCCGAGAAGAAGGACGAGGAGACCGACGCCGAGTAAATCGGTTTGACGATCACTTGTTTAAGGGATCCGTCCGCAATGGACGGGTCCCTTTTTGCATTTGGTGCCGAGATGCATGATGCTGCCCATGCTATCCACAAGCTATTTGGTTGTCGGTGCATGAAAAAATGCCGACATCCCGCCTCGGGGAGGAGGCGGGAACGCACCGAGTAGACGGAGGGGTGCGGAGCGCGGTCGCGTCTCGACTGACGACGTTGCCCATCGACGGGACTATTGTAGCGCATGGGTGGTTCTTGGTTTATCGTGCGAGCGCTTGCGTTGTGCCATTGTGTGTGCTGGCGGTGTGCTACACTCTTGCACTGCTGAGTGGGCCAGACGGTCGCGCGATGTGCTGCTTGCAGCACGCGTGAGGAAAGTCCGGGCTCCAGAGGGCGGGATGCCGGCTAACGGCCGGGCGGAGTGATCCGACGGAAAGCGCCGCAGAAAAGAAGACTCCCACCTGCGCCGCAAGGCGTAAAGGGAAAAGCTGAAACGGTGGTGTAAGAGACCACCAGCGTCGTGGCAACACGGCGGCTTGGCAAGCCCCATCCGGAGCAAGCGCGAATAGGAACGCTATGGGCCGGCCCGGTCCGCGTTCGGGTAGCGTGCGTGGAGCTGCGCGGTAACGTGCAGACAAGATAAATGACCGTTCACGACAGAACCCGGCTTATCGGCCCACTCGGCACTTTGTTGACGCTGCGAACCCGTCAGCGCGGCAATCTGCCTTTCAAGCCTTCGGGCATGACCATAAGGTCAATGCCCTCGGCTTTCAAGGCACCTTGCTCGCGCTGACGGGTTCTCGCTTTCGTTGACGGAATCATCGGCGTTGTCATTCTTTTTACTAGGGTTATCGTATTATTGAGGCTGTTTGTTGCTTTGCTTGTGTTTGAGGGGCTTTGTTGGACAGCTATTTTACTTTGCAATCGAATGTTGAGGTTACGGGCGAGTTTGTCGACCGCAAGAGTCGGTTTATTGCCCAGCTGGTCCATATTGAGTCCGAGGACGAGGCAAACGCCTTTATCGAGATGGTTCGCAAGCGCCATTACGATGCTCGCCATAATGTGCCCGCATGGATTTTGGTTGACGGGCGCGAGCGTCAGAGCGATGACGGTGAACCGAGCCGTACGAGCGGTATGCCGACACTCGAGGTGCTTCGTGGCGCGGGCCTCAAAAATGTATGCTGTGTGGTGACGCGCTATTTTGGTGGCACGCTGTTGGGGCCTGGTGGCTTGGTGCGCGCCTATACCGCGGCGACGCAGGCGGCGGTGGCCACGGCTCAGGAGGCCGGGCAGATCGTCGAGATGACAAGCGTCGTGCCGGTTGACGTGCATGTGGCCTATCCACAGTATGAGCAGGTGCTTCGTTTGGCGCAGGATTCGGGTGCCAAGGTTTCGGATACCGATTTCGCGGATGCCGTGACACTTCATTTTGTGTTTAAGGCAGGGGAGCAGGAGTCGTTTTGCGTCAAGATGCGCGAGCTTATGGCGGGGCGCGAGGAGATTGAGGTCGGCGCTTCCGAATTTGACGAGTTCTAACGGCGACGGCCGGCGTGCTTTTGGATGGATTCCAAGCGCGCCGGCCGTCGTTTTTCTGTTGCTGTCGTTTACTCGGCGAGCTGCTTTAGCACATCGCAGGCGATCTCGATGGCATCGTCGATGCAACCGGGGCAGCTGCGGAGCGGACCCTTATCCGATCCGATGCCCTTGAGCGTGCCGCAGACGGTCGTCGTGTTCTTCTCGCCAAAACGCTTGGCGATTTCGCGCGACAGCTTGTAGGTCTGGCCCTTGGTCTTGGGGTTTTCCATGCCGTCGCTCATCACGAAGCCCATGATGGCCACGGCGCCCGAGATGGCGCCGCAGGTTTCGGTCATGCCGCCCATGCCGGCGCCGAAGCCCTCGGTGAGGGTAAAGGCGACCTGAGGGTCGAGTCCGACGGCAGGTGCGAGCGTGCAGGCGACGGCCTGCGCGCAGTTAAAGCCGCGAGCGTGGTATTCGGCAGCCTGAGCCTGACAGGCGGTGATGTCGAGCTGGGCCGTATCGATTTGCTTCATCGTTGTCTCCTTGGTCACGGTGTACCCGCTTATGGTACCCGTGACGGTGCGTGTAATCATCGAGAGCTTCATGGATGCCTCATTTTTCTCTGTCGAGCAAATGCCCAAGGCTTGAGATAAATACCCCTGATCGATTTGTCCCATAACCTACTTGGGGGATGGGTTGAGAGGGGTGCGCGGGAGCGGTATCGTGAATCGAATAAAAACAAAACCCGAGCAAGGGAGCTAGATATGAGCGAGCAGACCATCGGTACCACGTGTGTTCAGGGCGGTTATCGCCCGGGCGATGCGGAGCCGCGCCAGGTGCCTATCTACCAGTCCACCACGTGGAAGTACGATACGTCCGAGCACATGGGCAAGCTGTTTGACCTAGAGGAGTCGGGCTATTTCTACAGCCGTCTGCAGAACCCCACGTGCGATTTGGTTGCCGCCAAGATCTGCGAGATGGAGGGCGGCACCGCTGCGATGCTCACGAGCTCGGGCATGGCCGCAAACTTCCTTGCAATCTTTAACGTGGCCGGCGCCGGCGATCACGTGGTCGCGAGCTCTGCCATCTATGGCGGTACCTACAACCTGCTCGCCCACACCATGGGCCGCATGGGCTTGACCTGCACGTTCGTTGCCCCTGACTGCACCGATGAGGAGCTGGAGGCTGCCTTCCAGCCCAACACCAAGCTTGTCTTTGGCGAGACCATCGCCAACCCCGCGCTGGCCGTGCTCGACATTGAGCGCTTTGCCAAGGCCGCGCATGACCACGGCGTGCCACTGATGGTCGACAACACCTTCCCGACGCCCGTGATGTGCCGCCCCTTTGAGTGGGGCGCCGACATCGTCACGCACTCTACCACCAAGTACATGGATGGCCATGCTGCCTACCTGGGTGGCGTAATCGTCGACCACGGCCAGTTTGACTGGATGGCTCATGCGGACAAGTTCCCGGGTCTCACCACGCCTGACGAGAGCTACCACGGCGTGACGTATGCCGAGAAGTTCGGTCGCGAGGGCGCCTTTATTACCAAGGCCACTGCGCAGCTTATGCGCGACCTCGGCCCCATGCAGAACCCGCAGGCGGCATTCTTCCTGAACAGCTCGCTCGAGAGCCTGCATGTGCGCATGCCGCGTCATTGCGAGAACGGCCTGGCCGTTGCCAAGTTCCTGCAGAGCCATCCCAAGGTGCGCTTCGTGAGCTATCCGGGTCTGGAGGGCGATAAGTACTATGACATGGCTCAGAAGTACATGCCCAACGGTACCTGCGGCGTTGTGAGCTTTGGCTTTAACGGTGGTCGCGCGGCGGCCGAGACCTTTATGAAGAGCCTCAAGCTTGCCCAGATCGCCACGCACGTTGCCGACGCCCGCACGTGCTGCCTGCATCCCGCTAATGCCACGCACCGCCAGATGAACGATGAAGAGCTCATCGCCTGTGGCATCTCCGCCGACATGGTGCGCCTGTCGTGCGGCCTCGAGGACACGGCCGACCTGATTGCCGACCTTGAGCAGGCACTCGAGCAGTGCTAGGCTAGCGTGCGTGCGAGGCGTGGGACGGCTTTTCGGCTGACGACGTCCTCATAGTTCCGATTCCGTAGGCGGGACCCCGATCGTGTCCGTTTGTAGGCGATTGGGGTCCCGTTTTTGCGTTGCACGATAGAAAGGATATACATGGAGAAAACTGCCGAGCAGCTGCGCCGCGAACACATTGCCCTAGAGGGCGACACCCACGGTAAGAATAAATGGGCGATTCTGTTCACCGTGCTCGTCATGACCTTTATGGCGTGTCTGGATGCGAGCATCGTGACGGTGGCGCTCCCAGTGATGCAAAAGGAGCTGGGGGTGGGTCTCGACCGCATTCAGCTCGTGAGCTCGGTGTATCTGCTCGCGACGTGCGTCGCCATGCTGCCGTTTGGCCGCTTGGGCGATGTGCGCGGCAAGGTGAATGTGTTCCAGCTTGGTGTAATCGTCTTTACGGGTGGCTCGTTGCTTTGCGGGCTTTCGGCTTCGCTCGAGGTGCTTATCTTGGCGCGTTTCGTGCAGGGCATTGGCTGTGCCGCCGCGATGGCCAACAATATGGGCATCATCACCGAGTCGTTTCCGGCGCGTGAGCGCGGCCGTGCCATGGGCATTCTGGCGACCTTTGTGGCTCTTGGCATGATGTGCGGCCCCGTGCTCGGCGGCGTGCTGGTGGCGAGCTTTCCCTGGGAGAGCATCTTCCTTATCAATCTGCCCATTGGCGTAATCTCGTTTATCGTGGGACTCTATACGCTGCCGCATGTGAAGCCGGAGGCTGGCGAACGCCCTATGCCGTTGACAGAGGCGGCGCGTCGCTGCTTTGCGAGCTCGGCTTTCACGATTAACCTGGCTTGCATGCTTATCGTGTTCGTGGGTATCGGTGCCTCCGAGTTTGTGCTGCCGTTCTACTTTCAGGATGCCCACGGCTTTAGCTCCGATATCTCCGGCCTGTTGTTTTTGGCGATGCCGGTCGTGAATGCCTTTGTGGGCCCGCTTTCGGGCTCGGTGTCCGACCGTGTTGGTTGTGAAGCGCCCACGGCCGTTGGCCTGGGCGTGTACGTGTGCGGTCTCTTTGCGGTGAGCACGCTTGACGAGCACTCTTCCATCTTGATGATTGTGTGCTGCGTCGCGTTTATGTCGTGCGGCACGTCGATCTTCCAGAGTCCCAATAATTCGCTGTATATGGGTTCGGCTCCGCGTGAGGCGCTTGGCTTTGCGGGCAGCTTGAGCAGCTTGGCGCGCTATGCGGGCATAGCGCTGGGTATTACGGCGGCGTCGCGCATCCTGTATGGACAGACGAGCGCGGCGATGGGCAAGACGGTCACGAGCTATGTGGCGGGTCGTCCGGACGTGTTCCTCTTTGGCTTCCGTTTGGTATTCTACGTGCTGATGGCCGTTGCTACCGTGGGCTTTGCGCTCACATTGGTACGTTTGGTGAGGACGCGCACCCGGCATTAGCGTGTTGGAAGGCTGTCTGCCACGAATCGGGCCTATCTACTGGTCTTGCAGCTTTATGGTGCGATGCGGCTTGTGGGGCGGGCGGGGGTCGGTCCGTGGTAGACTATCGAACAACATTTATTAATCGCGCGGTATCGTTGCCGCGAGAAGGGGTTGCGCCATGCAGGAGCT
>URJD01000082.1 GCA_900548075.1 uncultured Collinsella sp. | reverse complement strand
GAGACCGTTCCGCTGTTCGAGCGTCTAAAGTTCGTGTCGATTTTCGAGTCTAACCTCGACGAGTTTCTCATGGTGCGCGTGGGCGGCCTGTCCGATCTGGCAGAGCTCAAAAAACAGCCTGTCGACAACAAGAGCAATATGACCGCCTCCGAACAGGTCGATGCTGTCATGGCCGAAATGCCCGGGCTCCTTACCCGATGGGAGTCCATCTTTAAGAGCATCGAGGGCAAGCTCGACACCTTGGGCGTTCACCGCGCCCGCATCGATTCGCTTACGCCCGAGGAGCGCACCTTTGTAACCCGCTACTTCCAGGCCTACGTGTCGCCGGTCATCTCGCCGTTGGTCATTGACCCGCGCCATCCCTTCCCCAACCTGCGCAACGGTGCACTCTATCTGGCTTGTGGCCTGGACGGCGTCACCGACGAGGAGAGCCTGCTGGGCCTTATCGAGATCCCCGCCTCGATGAACCGCGTGGTCGAGATCCCCTCGCCCACCGGCACCTACTCCTACATTCTGCTCGAGGACGTCATCCTCGCCTGCCTGGACAGCTGCTTTGGCTCCTATAAGCCGCTCGACCGCGCGCTCATCCGCGTCACCCGCAACGCCGACATCGATCCGGACGGCGAGGGCGTCGAGGAGGAAGAGGACTACCGCCAGCACATGAAGCGCATCCTCAAGAAGCGCCTGCGTCTGCAGCCGGTAGTGCTCGCGGTCTCGGGGTCGCTCGAGAAGGCGACGCTCAAGACCATCCGCGAGGCGCTCGAGCTTTCTCGCCGCTCGGTCTTTACCTGCGATATCCCGCTCGACCTGGGCTACGTCTTCGGCATTGAGGGCAAGATTCCCGAGCACCTGCGCAACGAGCTGCTCTTTACGCCGTTTAAGCCGCAGCCCAACCCCACCATCGATATGACCCGCTCCATCCGCGAGCAGGTGCTGCAGCACGACAAGCTGCTCTTTTACCCTTACGAGGCCATGAATCCGTTCTTGGACCTGGTGCACGAGGCCGCCTACGACCCCGAGTGCATCTCGCTGCGCATCACGCTCTACCGCGTGGCCAAGCAGAGCCGCCTGTGCGAGTCACTGATCGATGCCGCCGAGAACGGCAAAGAAGTCACGGTGCTCATGGAGCTCCGCGCGCGCTTTGACGAGCAGAACAACATCGAGTGGGCCGAGCGCCTGGAAGAGGCCGGCTGCACCGTCATCTACGGCTCCGAGGGCTTTAAGTGCCACTCCAAGATCTGCCAGCTCACCTATCGCGAGGGCATGGCGCTAACGCGCCTGACGCTGCTGGGCACCGGCAACTTTAACGAGAAGACGGCCAAACTCTACAGCGACTTTATGCTCATGACCGCCCACCCCGGCATCGGCGAGGACGCCAACCTGTTCTTCCGCAACCTGTCGCTGGGCAATCTGCGCGGCGATTACCGCTTCCTGGGTGTGGCGCCCGTAGGCCTCAAGCCGCTCATCATGCGCGGTCTGGATCGCGAGATTCAGCGCGCTCTCGCTGGCGAGCCCGCCCGCGTGTTCTTTAAACTCAACTCGCTCACCGACCGCGAGGTCATCGACAAGATCGCCGAGGCATCGTGCGCAGGAGTCCGCGTGGACATGATCATCCGCGGCATCTCGTGCCTCAAGCCGGGCGTTCCTGGCAAGACCGAAAACGTGCATGTCCGTTCTATCGTCGGACGCTTTTTGGAGCATGCGCGCGTTTACGCCTTTGGCGTGGACTCGGACATGATCTACCTGAGCTCGGCCGACATGATGACGCGCAACACCGAGCACCGCGTGGAGATCGCCTTCCCCGTGCTCGACCCCACCTGCCGCGCCCTGGTGCACGAGTACATGGGCATGCAGCTGCGCGACAACGTGAAAGCCCGCAGCCTGACAAGTGACGGCACCTGGGTTCCCGTGGAGCGTACAGGGGGTGAGAAACCCTTCAACTCGCAGGAAGCCCTGCTGGAGCGTGCCTATCGCAACGCCGAGGCCGCGCCCGAGCCCGTCATTGAGGCGAAACCCGCCCCCGAGCCCGAGCCGCAGCCGGTAGCACCCAAGGTCCAAAAGGTCCAGGCGACCGTCATTGAGCCCGAGCCCGCACCTGCACCTCAGCCCGAGCCGCAGGTCACCAAGCCCGCACCCGAGACGAGCGCCCGTCACGATAAGCCCGCTGGCAAGACCAAGGTCATCGAGCGCCATCGCCCCGGTCGTGTGCGCATGGGCCTGGGCCTGATCGGCCTGGGTCTTAAGACGCTCATTACCGGCAAGACGAAATAGTCGTTTGTAGAAGCAGTTTGTAGAAGCGCCCCGCATTTGAGGAAAGCCTCGGATGCGGGGCGCTTTTCCCTGCTACCATGGTGCGAACAACAACACGAATGACAGGCAGGGATATGAAGCTCACTATAGAATCGATGACCTACGGCGCAGACGGGCTGGCGCACGCCGACAACGGCAAGGCCGTCTTTGTGCAGGGCGCCGTGGCAGGCGACACCGTCGAGGCCGAGGTCGTACAGGACGGCAAGTCGTTCATGCGCGCCCGCACGACCGAGATTCTGGAGCCGAGCCCCGATCGCATTCAGCCCCCCTGCCCCTTCGTTGGCATCTGCGGCGGTTGTTCGTGGGGCAATCTCTCACGCACGGCGCAGCTCGCCGCCAAGGAGCAAAACCTGCGCTCCACGCTCGAGCGCATCGGCAAGTTCGCTCCTGAGCAGGTCGATAAGTTGGTACAGCCCATCTGCCACACCAAGGACGACTGGGGCTACCGCAATAAAATCGAGCTCGAACCGACCGTCGTCAACGGTCGCGTGCGCCTTGGCATGCACGGTGTCGACCCCAGCAAAATCGTGACCGTCGATGCGTGCCCGCTGTTCGATAAGCGCTTCCCGAAGGCGCTCAAATCGGTCGTCGGCGCACTCAACTATCTAAGCGGCGGCCATGACTTAGGGCTCGAACGCGTGGGCATTCGCGCATCACGCCGCACCAAGGCACTCGAGGTCGCACTCTGGACGCCTACAGGCTCTTTTCCGCGCTCGCAGGTCTCCCGCGTGCTGGCGGACGCCGCTCATCCCACGAGCATCGTGCGTGTGATGAGCAAGGGCGAGAAGAAGGCCCGTCGCGTCTCCAAGGTTGAGATGCTCGCCGGCGAGGGCTCCTGGACCGAGAACATCGCCGATGGCCAGATGCGCTTGTCTGCCCCGTCTTTTTTCCAGGTCAACACCAAGGGCGCCGATATTTTGATCGAGCTTGTCATGGAAGCGCTCGACCCGCAGGAAGACGAGCTTGCCGTGGACCTGTACTGCGGTGCCGGCACCTTTACCCTGCCGCTCGCCCGCCGCTGCGACTTTGTCGCCGCCGTCGAGGCCTACGGCCCCGCCGTGCGCGACCTGCGCCGTAACCTGGAGATCAACAAGCTCGATAACGTCGACGTCATTGGCGGAGACGCGGTGCGCGAGTTCCCCGACCAGGATGCCGACGTCTTGGTGGTCGACCCGCCGCGCGCAGGCCTCGCCCCCGAGGCGATCGACCTTATCGCCAGCACGAGTGCTCGCGATGTCGCCTACGTGAGCTGCGACCCGGCCACCCTGGCGCGCGATCTCAAACGCTTTGTCGAAGAAGGCACCTTCTCCCCCGTCAAGATCACGCCAGTCGACCTGTTCCCGCAAACCTTCCACTGCGAGACCGTCGTCCACCTTAGGCGCAACTAGCCACTTAATCATTGCTCAGAAAAATCATTGGGAAATCGAGCGTGGCAAGCGGAGGTCTTCGGGGTATAAGACGGCTAATTGTATGCCGCCTATGAAAGGAACCCTCATGCCCAGCGTTGCCGTTCTCGCTGCCGATGGCTTTGAAACTATTGAATGCTTGACCATGGTCGATGTCATGCGTCGCGGCGGCGTGCGTGCCACGCTCGTCTCGATCATGCCCACGCGTGAGGTCGTAAGCTCGCTGCAGATCCCCGTGACCTGCGATGCGCTCTTTGATGAGATCAACTTTGACGAGTACGACTGCGTCGTGCTGCCCGGCGGCTTGCCCGGTGCCACCAACCTGCGTGCCGATCAGCGCGTCTGCGACGTGGTCTGCGAGTTCGCCGCGACCAAGCACGTTGCCGCCATCTGCGCCGCCCCGTTTATCCTGGGCGAGCTCGACCTGCTCGAGGGGCGCCACGCCACATGCTTCCCTGGCTTTGAGAAAAGCTTCCCCGAAGGCGCCTATACCGGCGAGAAGGTCACGCACGACGGCAACATCATCACCGCCAGCGGCATGGCCCAATCGCTCCCCTTTGCGCTTGAGCTGCTGCGCACACTCGCCGGCGACAAGGCCGTCGAGAAGGTCGCCGAGGGCATTCAGCTATGATTTTGGCTTCGCAATCACCGCGCCGCATCGAGTTGATGCGCGAGGCGGGCTATGACATTCGTGTGATTCCCGCAGATATCGACGAAACGCCTTTTGATGGCGAGGCCCCGCTTACGCTCGTTGAACGCTTAGCACGCGCAAAAGCCGCCGCCGTTGCCGCCGAGCATGCCGAGCCCAATGAACTGACCGTCGCGGCCGATACTATTGTCACCTTTGACGGCCAAATTTTGGGCAAGCCGGCAGACGGGGACGAGGCACGCACCATGCTCCGCGAGCTTTCGGGCCGCACGCACCAGGTCGCAACCGGCGTCTGCATCGTTAAAGCCGGCGACGCTACAGCTCCGCATGCCGCCGAGAGCCTGTCGTTTGTCGATGTGACCGACGTGACGTTCTATGAGCTTACCGAAGAGCAGATCGAGCGCTATGTTGCCTCCGGCGAACCCATGGACAAGGCCGGGGCCTACGGCATCCAAGGCACAGGCGGCCGCATGCTTGTGCACGATATTTCGGGTGACTTCTACAACGTGGTGGGCTTGCCCATCGCTCGCGTCGCACGCGCGATTCAAAAACTCTCGTAATTGCATCTGGCGCTGGTTATCCCCCAGCGCCTACAATTTTGCCGTACCGTACGGATCCCGACCGGGCATAAGGCCCGGCGGAAAACCGATAGGAGAAAACATGGACACACTGCTCGAAGCCATCGATGTTTGCAATGTCGATGGCTTTTGCTTTGGCAACTATACGGACGAGGAGGCCGGCACCGGCTGCACCGTAATCGTGGCGCCCGAGGGTGCCACCGGCGGCGTTGACGTTCGCGGCGGTGCTCCAGCATCGCGCGAAACCGACCTGCTGCGACCCGAGAACACCGTGGACAAGGTCCACGCCGTCTGCCTTTCGGGTGGATCGGCCTTTGGCCTCGAGGCTGCAAGCGGCGTCGCTCGCGAGCTTGAGAGCCGCGGCATCGGCCTTCCCGTCGGCCCCACGCAGGTGCCTATCGTGTGCTCCAGCTGTATCTTCGACCTCGCCTTTGGTAACCCCGCCGTTCGCCCCGACATTGAGGCCGGCATCGCCGCCGTGCGCGAGGCGCTCGACCACACCCCTGCCTCGCTCGAGCAGGGCAACGTGGGCGCCGGCACCGGCGCCACCGTAGGTAAGCTCATGGGACCTGCCACCTGCATGAAGGCTGGCCTTGGCGCTGCCGCCGTGGCGCTCGGCCCCATCAAGGTGGGCGCCGTGGTCTCGGTCAACGCCTGCGGCAACGTTGTCGACCCCTTCACCGGCGAGTGGGTCGCCGGTATGCGCGCCGCAGCCGATAGCGACCAAATCGTCGACATGGAACTCGCAGCCTTTGCCGCCGCCGGATCCATGCAGATGCCGCTCGACCGCACCAACACCACCATCAGCTGCATCGTCACCAACGTGGAACTCACTAAGGCACAAGCCACCAAGGTCTCTCAGATGGCCGCAGACGCCTACGCACACGCCATCCGTCCCACGCACACCACCAACGACGGCGACACCATCTACACCCTCGCCAGCGGCAAACTGGGCGCCCAGGCAAGCGCCGCCGTTCCCCTAGACCTGCTGGGCATGCTCGCCGTAAGGGCTTTGCAAACCGCCATCGTAAACGGAGCCAAAACCGCCAAAACCTCCCACGGCATCCCCGGCGCCGCGAAGTAAACTAGCTCGTCCGGTTGCCCAGTGGGTCTTGGTTATGTTTGCTGCTCTACAGTCCTGGCTCGCACGAAGAGCACATTAAGTGCTCTTCGGCTCGTGCGGAACTCGCGACAAACATAACCAAGACCCACCGGGCAACCTACCAACCAAAATCTTTTCAGCCCAGGCCCCTGTGTACCGCGCGTCTAAGATCTTCAAATTCAACTTGCTGACATAAAGCGAGACATAGCAGAGGACCCCTGGTCCTTAACTTGATACGAGTTCCGCACGCAAAGGAGGCGCCAGTGGCGCCTCCGTCTTGCGCAGGACTGTTCGAAGTAGCAAGTTAAGGACCAGGGGTCCCCGTTACCCGAGCGCTTCTGTGCTAGTTGAATTTGAAGATCTTTGAGGCAAGACGGTATAGGCCGAGTGTGGTTTTGTCTCCGGCACGACCGCGGAGGTTAGTGAAGAAGCCGACCACACCGTAACGTGCACGACGATACATGCGCTCGTCATAGGCCTTCAAATCATTCCACAGCGTCTTTAGGCGCTCGTCGGCACAATCCTCGTCGGAAAGCTTGGTGAGCACCGAGCAGATCGCCATCATCATGGTGAAGTAGCCCATCATGTACGAACGCAGACGCGACGACTCGACATCGCTGTACAGGTGGTACGACTCCATCATGATACGCGTAACACGGAACTGCTGGTCCAGACGCTTGACCATCGTGGCCTCGTTGACACTCTGGCCCTCACGACCGATAAAGTAGCGATAGAGGTCGATGTCGGCGTAGTACATGGTCTTGCAACGCGGCAGCGGTACGTAGGCGTAGATGTTGTCCACATAGAACGTGTGCGGCGGCATGGGAAGGTTGGACTCGCGCAGCACATCCGTGCGATAGCACAGGCTGTGCATGAGCAGATTCTGGTCCAGGCGGAAATGGCCGATCTGGTCCCAGGTAAAGATCTTTTTTCGAGGCAGGGCAAACTTGTAACCAATGGCCGTATGCGTACCCTCGTAAACCTTCTCGTACACGTAGTTCGAGATAAACAGGTCAACGCGCTGGTCGCGCTCTTCAAAGCCGCGCAGAATCGACAGCATGGTCGAAAGGGCAGCGCCGTCAAGCCAGTCGTCCGAGTCGACAACCTTGTAGTAGGTGCCCTGCGCCTCGCGCAGACCCGAAAGGACGGCAATACCGTGGCCGCCATTCTCCTGGTGCACCGCGCGGATGATTCCAGGATAACGGGCCTCCCACTCGTCGGCCTTGGCGGCCGTCTCATCCTTGGAGCCGTCGTCCACCACGATAATCTCGATATCGGTGGCATAATTGCTCCCCTCCAAGATGGAGGTGATGCAATGGTCCATGTCCTTAGCGGCGTTATACGAGGGAATACCGAATGTTATGACTTTATGCATGGCAGGCGATAATCTCATCCGAAAGATCGAGGGCGGAATTGGTCACGGCATCCATATCGTAGTAACGATACTCGGCCAGACGACCCACCGGGTGGAAGTTTGTCAGGTTCTGGACGCGCTCAAGATAGCGCTCATAGAGCTCACGGTTCTCGGGCTCAAGAATGGCGTAATACGGCGTCTCGCCCGAGCCGGGCGCATAGGCCTTGGAGTACTCCTTCATGATGGTGGTCTTGCCGGGCAAAATCTGACCGGTCATGTTCTTGAACTCGGTGATGCGCGTGTAATCCTCGCTCGTGGTGTAGTTGACGGTGCCCACGGGCTGGAACTG
>URJD01000081.1 GCA_900548075.1 uncultured Collinsella sp. | reverse complement strand
AACGACACCTGCATCATGCTTGCCTCCGGCGCCGCTGCCGCAGATGCCGAGCCTATCGTCGAGGGCTCCGATGCCTTTGACGAGTTGGCATTTGCCGTGCACGAGGTGTGCGAGAGCCTGGCGCGCAATATCGCCGCCGATGGTGAGGGCGCATCCAAGCTTGTTACGGTCAACGTTACCGGCGCCGCCAACGACGAGGAGGCCGATATCGCCGCCCGTGCCGTTGCTAACTCGCCGCTCGTTAAGACCTGCATCGCCGGCCACGACTGCAACTGGGGCCGCGTTGCTATGGCGCTTGGCAAGTGCGGCGTGAAGTTTAATCAGGAAGACGTTTCCATCGACATGATGGGCATGCCTGTCTGTCGCGATGGTCTGACTGTTCCCTTTGACGAGGACGAGGCTCTACGACGTTTCGAGGCGCCCGAGATCGTGATCTCGGCCGACCTGGGCGCAGGCGACGCGGCAACGACCGTGTGGACCTGCGACCTCACGCATGAGTACATCTCCATTAACGGCGACTACCGTTCCTAGATTCCAGGCACGCTGCGCATCTTGCCGCGATTGCGGACAGCGGAGCACGGCGCGATAACGATACGAAAGACGAGGCAGATTATGAAATTCGCACGCGATTGTCGTTCGAACGAATCCAACGAAGCAACCGCGCAGCTGCTGTTCGAAGCGCTGCCGTGGATTAAGAACCTGACCGGTAAGACGGTTGTTATCAAATATGGCGGAGCCGCCATGGTTGATGAGCAGCTGCGCCGCGACGTGATGAGCGACATCGTGCTGCTCAAGATCATCGGCATGCGCCCTGTTATCGTGCACGGTGGCGGCAAGGCCATCAACGAGGCGCTGAGCCACTACGACATCCCCGTCGAGTTTAAGAACGGCCAGCGCGTGACCACGCCGGCGACTATGGATATCGTGCGCGAGGTGCTGGGCGGCAAGGTTAACCAGGAGCTGGTTGCCGCCATCAACCACCACGGCAACCTGGCCGTGGGCGTGTCGGGCAGCGATGCTGGCACGCTCATCGCCGAGCCGCTCGACCCCGAGCTCGGTCGCGTGGGCAAAGTGACGCACGTTAACACCGACTATATCGAGCGCTTACTCGATAGCGAGTACATCCCCGTTATCGCTACCGTCGCGGCGGGGGAGGACGGCGGTTTCTTCAACATCAACGCCGACACCGCCGCCGGTGCCGTTGCCGCGGCGCTCCACGCGCATAAGGCGATCTTTTTGACCGATGTCGATGGCCTGTACAAGGACTTTAGCGATAAAGACTCACTCATCTCCAACCTAACACTCGACGAGGTTAACGAAATGCTCTACGGCGGCGAGGTCGATAAGGGCATGATTCCCAAGCTGCGCGCGGCCGTCGATGCGCTTACCGGCGGCGTATTTCGTGCCCACATCATCAACGGTACTACGCCGCATTCGCTGCTCCTGGAGCTGCTGACCGATGCCGGTGTCGGCACCGTGATCCATTCCACCGAGACGGCTTACGAGTTCGATACGCATCCGCATCCGCTTTCGACGTTTGCTGCGCGTCTGACCGAGAACCTCGACGAGGTCGAGAAGCTTCAGACGGTCTAACTGACCCGCAGCCGCCCCATTTCTGCACCCATAGGCCTGCGCCGTCCGGCGCTCAACGAAAGGCATCCCATGTCACTTGCAGCTCAGCAATCGCTTGAATCCCATTACGTTATGCATACCTTTGGCCGCTCTCCGGTCGAGTTTGTCGAGGGTCACGGCATGAAGCTCACCGGCGACGATGGTCGTGAGTACCTCGACTTTCTTGCCGGCATCGGCGTGTGCAGCCTAGGTCATGGCGACCCGGCTGTGCTCTCGGCGCTCGAGGCACAGACCAAAAAGCTCATGCATGTCTCCAATTACTTCTACATCGAGCAGCGTGGACAGGTCGCGGCGCTGCTGTCCAAGCTTGCCAACGACGACTTAGATGGTGCACGCGTGCTTGCCGATGCCATTGCCGCCGGCGATGAGACCACGGCAGCTGCTCTTGGTGCCCCGGCTGCGGATGAGCAGGTTTGGGAGACCTTCTTTGCCAACTCCGGCGCCGAGGCCAACGAGGGCTCGATGAAGCTCGCGCGCCTGTACGCCAAGCGTGCCGGTAACGGCGGCAACACTATCGTGTGCATGCGCGGCGGCTTCCACGGCCGTACGCTCGAGACCATTGCCGCCACCATGCAGGATTGGCTGCAGGATAGTTTCCGCCCGCTGCCGGGTGGCTTTGTGGCCTGTACGCCCAACGATATCAATGAACTGCGTGCGATCTTTAAGCAGCTGGGGAGCGAAATATGTGCCGTGATGCTCGAGCCGATCCAGGGTGAGAGTGGCGTGCACCCCATGACCGAGGAGTTTATGGCGGCAGCGCGCGACCTGGCACACGAAGTGGGCGCCGTGCTTATAGCCGACGAGGTCCAGTGCGGCATCTTCCGCTCCGGCAAGCCGTTTGCATTCCAAACCTATGGCGTGGAACCCGACATCATGAGCCTTGCCAAGGGCATTGCCGATGGCGTGCCCATGGGTGCCGTCGTAGCAAAGAAGGAGATTGCCGACGTGTTTAAGCCGGGCGACCACGGCTCGACCTTTGGCGGTAGCTGCTTGGCTGTCGCGGCGTGCGCCGCGACGCTCTCCGCGCTCGTGCGCGGCGATTATGCCGACCATGCTGCCAAGGTAGGCGCCTATATGGAGGCAAAGCTCGCCAAGCTGCCGAACGTGACCGAGGTGCGCGGCCGCGGCTTGATGCTCGGCTGTGATTTGGATGATGCCGCGGGCGACGCGCATGATATTGTTGCCCGCGCGCTGGCCGCCGGTGCCGTGATTAACGCTACAGGTGCTCATACGCTGCGTTTCCTGCCGCCGCTCGTCTGCGAGGAATCCGACGTGGACAGTCTGATCGAGATCCTGGCGGGTGTCTTGGGCTAACGCGGCGTAATAACTCAATTTGGACCGGGTTCCAGATCGCTGGCGCGCCACATACGGCACGATTGGGCGATCCGGAGCCCGTTTTGTTGCCGATTTGCGAGGGCAAAAGTCCCTCTGGTCAAAAAATGCCAAATATGAGTATGGGCACCAAATGTGTAGCATATAAATTAGACACAATTTGACGAGTTAGGCCACATATGTCCAGTTTCGTTGGCAGAAAAATGCTCATCCGGACCGTTATCCGCTGCTTTGATGTCAAATTTGCCCTCTGAAACTTCGAAAATGCTGTTACCAAAAAGGTAGCAGTACTCATATTTGGCATTTTTTGACCACTGCCCTTGAAACGGGGCGCACCCTGCGGGTTCGAATTCCTCTGCGACTAGCCCAAACAAAAACGGTCCCCTTTCGAGGACCGTTTCCAATTCTATGGTGGGCGATGAGGGATGTCCGCGTGCGGCTGGCGCCGCCCGCTTTCGCTTCGTCGCTTCGCTCCTCGCGTGCTGCGCTGGAAAACGCTTCGCGTTTCCTCAGCTCCGCACCCTTGCGGGTTCGAATCCCATGAAATGGGCGCAAACAAAAACGGTCCCCTTTCGAGGACCGTTTCCAAATCAGTGGTGGGCGATGAGGGATTCGAACCCCCAGCCTTGTGCGTGTAAAGCACCTGCGCTAACCGTTGCGCCAATCGCCCGTGCGGAGAGAGTATAGCAAAACAATCGCCTCATTCATCCCATATCCATTAAAGGTAACCGTCGCGTGTCACAGCGGAGCTGATTCAGTTGAGATTGCCTGAACATTCCGCCCCTCTTTACGCCCTCGGGTATACTCAAAAGCTACTGATTCGATTTGATGCCCAGCAACAGCAGAGGGGATAGTATATGTGCGGTTTTGTCGGTTTTGTCGGTGGGACGGATAACCAATCCGAGGTGCTCACCAAGATGATGGACCGCATCGTCCATCGCGGTCCCGACATGGGCGGTCAGTTTATCGACGGCCGCGTTGCCCTCGGCTTCCGCCGCTTGTCGATCCTCGACCTGACCGAGGCCGGCGCTCAGCCCATGGCCAATGAGGACGGCAGCGTCGTTATCGTCTTCAACGGCGAGATCTACAACTTCCAGGAGCTTCGTTCCGAGCTCGAGGCCAAGGGCTACAAGTTCCACTGCGGCGCCGACACCGAGAGCCTCCTGCACGGCTACGAGGAGTGGGGCGAGGCGGTACTCGATCGCTTGCGCGGTATGTACGCCTTCGTCATCTGGGACAAGAAGAAGAACAAGCTTTTTGGCGCCCGCGATATCTTTGGCATCAAGCCGCTCTACTACTATCCCATGGCCGATGCGGGCGACGGCGCTCCGGGCGTGCTCTTTGGTTCTGAGATCAAGAGCTTCCTGGACTACCCGCACTTCCACAAGGCGGTCAACAAAAAGGCCCTGCGTCCGTACATGACGCTGCAGTATTCGGCGACTGAGGAGACCTTCTTCGAGGGTGTCTACAAGCTGCCGCCGGCGCATTACTTTACCGTAGACATCCCGACCGGCAAGATGAACATCGAGCGCTATTGGGATTGCGATTACTCTGCCGTCGAGAAGCCGTTCGAGGAGTACGTCGACGAGCTGGACGAGGTCGTGCACGAGAGCGTCGAGGCCCATCGCATCGCCGACGTTAAGGTCGCGTCGTTCCTCTCCGGCGGCGTCGACTCCAGCTATATTGCCGCTTGTCTCATGCCCGATAAGACCTTCTCGGTGGGCTTCGATTACAAGAATTTCAACGAGACTAACTACGCCAAGGAGCTATCCGACAAGCTCGGCGTCGAGAATGTTCGCAAGATGATCACCGCCGACGAGTTCTTTGGCGCACTCGAGGACATTCAGTATCACATGGACGAGCCGCAGTCCAACCTGTCGTCTGTGCCGCTGTGGTTCTTGGCCGAGATGGCGCGCAAGGACGTTACCGTCGTGCTTTCGGGCGAAGGCG
Organism: uncultured Collinsella sp.; assembly: GCA_900548075.1. Lineage (GTDB taxonomy): Bacteria > Actinomycetota > Coriobacteriia > Coriobacteriales > Coriobacteriaceae > Collinsella. The sequence goes on along the minus strand of URJD01000081.1, from coordinate 2,838 downwards.
CCGACGAGCTCTTTGGCGGCTACGCCTACTACGAGGACACGGTTCCGGTGCGCAAATACAAAAAGATGGTGCCGTTGCCCATTCGCCGCGCGCTCGGTAACCTGGCGCTGCATATGCCGTACTTCAAGGGCCATAACTTCCTGGTCAAGGGTGCCGAGATCCCCGAGAAGTCGTTCCTGGGACAGGCTCTGGTATGGCCGGAGCGCGAGGTCGACGGCGTGCTCAAGCCCGAGTACAACACCGGCGACGGCGCCTTCGAGCTTGCCGCTCCCATCTACGCGCGCGTGAAGGGTCAGCCCGAACTGGTCAAGAAGCAGTACCTGGACATGAACATGTGGCTCCCGGGCGACATTCTGCTCAAGGCCGACAAGATGTGCATGGCGCACTCGCTGGAGCTGCGCGTGCCCTTCCTGGACCGCAAAGTCATGGAGTTCGCCGAGCACATTCCCGACCGCTACCGCATCAACGAGAACGGCAACAAACAGGTACTCCGCCACGCTGCCAACAAGTCGCTGCCCGATGAGTGGGCCACCCGTCCCAAGGTGGGCTTCCCGGTGCCGATTGTCTACTGGCTGCGCGAGCAAAAGTGGTACGACTACGTCAAGGAGTACTTCACCGCGCCGTGGGCAAGCGAGTTCTTCGATACCGACGAGCTCATGCACCTGCTCGATCTGCACTTTGCGGGCAAGGGCGATTTCCAGCGCAAGATCTATACGCCGCTCGTGTTCCTGGTGTGGTACAAGCGCTTCTTTATCGACGAGGACCAGCCCGCTGTTCAGGCTGCCTAGCCTCGGCTTACGAACGCCTGCGCGTAACGGCTCCTCCGGGAGCCGTTTTTGCGTGGGTGCGTTTCAGTTACTATAAAACCGTCCCTGCCAAATGGCTGAGAAAGGTGAAAGATGCACCATTCGGATTCCGCGACCGTGACCACGGTCGATACGCTTGCCAAGCTTCTCGATGTGTGCGGTGAGCTGCGCGCATCAGAGCAGGTTGACGAGCGTGCCGTGACCGGCTGCTCGTTTGATTCGCGCGCGGTCTCGGCAGGTGACGTGTTCTTCTGCAAAGGTGCTGCCTTTAAGCCCGCGTTTTTGAGCATGGCGCTCGATGCGGGCGCCGTCGCATTTGTGTGCGAGGAGTCGCTGGTCGAGTCTCTGGAGCCGCTGGTGCAGGAGAGCGGTGCTGCGATGCTGGTTGTTGATAGCGTTCGCACGGCCATGGCCCTGTTGCCGCCGGAGGTCTACGACCGTCCCGACCACGATGTCAAGATCGTGGGCATCACCGGTACCAAGGGAAAGACCACGGCCGCTTTTATGCTTCAGTCCATCATCAAGGCAGCGGGCGAGTCCTGCGGCATGATCGGCTCGGTGAGTACCGACGATGGCATCGAGTGCTACGAGAGCACCAATACTACGCCCGAGGCCCCCGAGGTCTGGCGCCATATCGCCAACTGCCGCACGTCCGGTCGCCAGTCCATGGTCATGGAGGTTTCGAGCCAGGCGCTCAAGTACCAACGCGTCGAGGATCTGCCGTTTGACGTGGCGTGCTTCCTCAACATCGGCCGCGACCACATCTCGCCGATCGAACACCCCACGTTTGAGGATTATTTTGAGAGCAAACTCAGGATCTTTGACCAGGCAAAGACCGCCGTGGTGAATCTGGGCACCGAAGAGGTCGGCCGTGTGCTGGAGGCAGCGTCGACGGCCGAGCGCTTGGTGACCGTTGGCGTCGAGCATCCCGAGGCAAGCCTGTGGGCGAGCGACGTACGCATGGTCGGCTTTAGCATCGAGTTCAACTTGCATGGCCTGTGTGCCGACGAGTCCGAGGCGGGGGAGAAGGTCCTGCTGGGCATCGCGGGTGACTTTAACGTGGAAAACGCGCTGGTCGCTATCGCCGCTGCGCGCGAGATCGGCATCGGTATCGAGGCTATCAAGAAGGGCCTCTCCAAACTGCGTGTGCCGGGCCGTATGGAGGTCGTGGAGTCGAAGGACGGCCGCGTGATTTGCGTCGTCGACTACGCGCACAACCAGCTTTCGTTCCGTTCGCTTTTCTCGTCGGTCAAGCGCGCGTTTCCCACCAGCCCGGTCATTGCGGTGTTTGGCGCCGCTGGCGGCAAGGCACAGGAGCGCCGCGAGCAGCTTCCGCGCGAGGCCGCACCATATTCCGACCTGATGATTTTTGCCAACGAGGACCCGGCTCACGAGGACCCGATGAAGGTCTGTCGCGAGCTTGCCGAACATGTTCCCGACGATACCCCGAACAAGATCATCCTCGATCGCGAAGCCGCTGTGCATGCGGCGTTCAAGGCGGCGCGCGAGGAGTACGTCAACCCCGATGCTCCCACCATTGTCTTGCTGTTGGCAAAGGGTGACGAGGAGCTCATGCACGTGGGCGACGAGTTCGTGCCCATCGAGAGCGACCTTTCGTTGGCCAATCGCCTGATCGATGTTACCCAGTTTGACTAATGAACCATGACGGCGGCGGCGCCCTGAGTGCGCTGTCGCCATAAGCGTGTTCCCTCAAGCAAAGCATGCCGTCCAAGTCCAAACCCTTCTACGTAAACGGAGTAACCATGTCCCACAACACCCTGCCGACCGTTGCCGAGCTTTCGGGCGAGATGCGCGAGCGCTTGGCCAAGGTCAAGTACGTCTTTACCGACCTGGATGCCACGATGCTCGCACCCGGCTCGTGCGTGCTGCGCGACAACGACGGCAACCCCTCGACCAAACTCGTCGAGGCCGTCGTGGCACTTGCCCGCGCTGGTATTCAGGTGGTTCCCACCTCGGGCCGCAACCGTACCATGATCCACGAGGATGCGCGCGTGCTCGGCCTCAACTCCTA
>URJD01000080.1 GCA_900548075.1 uncultured Collinsella sp. | reverse complement strand
AGAAGGGCCCGTAGATGGGTGAATTGAACGCAATGGGGACGGAAAAGGCTGCAGCGAGAACGAGCGTACAAATCCATACGGCCTTGTCTCTTAGGATTAGTTTGAGAAGAAGTCGACAGTACATCTAGAGACACCCACATTCCTCAAAGAATCGTTAAATTAAAAGTAACAGATTGAATGAAGATACGTGTGACGGGGGCGAAGCGAATGGCTGAGCGGCATTGATGTGCGGGTTTAACGGCATATCGACCACATAGATTATTAACCTGCATTTCTACCCGCCCTCTTCGTAGAGCCGCCGATACGTGCTTAGCGCACCCTCGGCGCGTCCGGCAGGCTTTGCGAAATGGGATCCAGGAGACTTCGACGCAGCATCATCTTGCGGAATGCTTCTAATGAGCGTCCCATCCTTCAAAAACAGAATCTCATCGCACAATCTATCGACCGAATCCAAGATGTGGGATGACATGATGATGCACGTACCGGAATCGGCCAACTTCCTAAGAATCTCGGAATGCAAGTCCACCCTGCTGGGGTCGAGCGCGTTCATGGGCTCATCTAATAGAAGGTACCGCGCACCCGTCGCATACGCAATCGCCAGGGTAAGCTGCTGCTTCATGCCCTGGCTCAGAGTGCGGATCCTCATCTTCGCGAACTCGCCTATCTGCGTTTGTTCCACTATCTCTTCGATATCGCGAGCATGCGGCCACATATCGCAAACCATCTTGAGGTGATCTTCCGCACGCAATCCGGGATACAGCAGCGTCCCCTCGCCAGGTGCATAGAAGATCATAGAACGGACCTCTCTCGCACCCGTACCCTGCACCTCATCCAGAACGATGCTCCCGTCCACGCGAGGACCCGGCAAACCTGCCATCGCACGCAGCAACGTCGTCTTTCCATGCCCGTTCGGAGCGACGAGACCGTAGACCGTACCCGGGGCAAACTCAGCGTTCACCGAATCTACGAGCACCTTCTTTCCATAAGAGATCGTCAGCGTTTGAAGGTCAATCATCGAGATCATCCCCTTTCGATCTTTGGAACACTCAGGCGCACCATCAACGGAGATACGGCGCCCAAGACCACCAGCAGAGCGCCCGATGCGCCGACGACCTCTCCAAAAGGCATCGCGTTCGTCCCTCGCCCAAGGAACCCAATCGTCCCCACCTGGGAAGCGGGATCAAACGAGGCGAATGGAGCCAGCAGCGCGACGCCCATGCCCACGCTTTCAACATGAGCGCTCAACGAACCCAACACCAAGAGAACCGCGCAAACCATTCCGGTGACAACGGGGTTGCGGCTAATCGCTGCTGTCAACGCAGCGACGACGGAAATCACGCCGTATGCCATGACCAGCAACGGAATACTGCACAACACCGCCTCCCCCACCATGGACGTTGTCGAAGCTCCCGCCCGAATGAGAGCGACGGGATACTCCGATCCACCCGCACCGTTCTTAATCACGGACACAACGACAGCGGGAACCATCGACACCAAAAGCAGCACCAAGCCAAGCAGGAGAGCCAGCGCAACAGCCGTCAGAAAACGCACATGCGCTGTTGCGGGGATCTGGAGAACCAGAAGGGAACGACACTGCAGGTGGGTGCACGCGAGCGATGTGACAACCACGGGCAACAGCAAAAATAAGGAGGGAAGCGCTGCCTGGAGATACGAAAGGAGGATTAATGGGGGCATCTTCGTACTTAACTCGTAAACCTTGGGGTCCGGCAAGCTCGCGATCGACTCAAGCAGAAGGGCGCGCGCCTCCGCACGAGAAGGAGTCTCCGGCTCGATTCCGATCGATTGCAGGAGAGTCGCATCTGCCGCGCCCAGCTCACCTCGAGCGCGCTCGTACGTCGCAAGGCTTCGAAACCCCTCCGCAGGCATAGGCGCGTACACGAAACCCGAAAGAGCATCCCGCATGTCTTCCAGGGCCGCTTTGCCCTCGACGTCCATATTCGCAGCGTTCTGCTCTAGATACCGATCTATTGAACGGAGCTCCCCATCCCTATACCGAACAGCGGAAACGTTATCAGCGTCAGGAAACATCTCGACCAGAGCCGGGGCCAGCATCGTCGTCGACATTGCAATCGCGCATACGGCGAGGGTAGGAGAACGCAGGAGCAGTTTCCCCATCGTTCTTACGTATGCAACGGCGGAGGCACAAGCGCTCGAACGAGTTGCCGTTCTCGATGCAGTGAAGGAACCTCTCTCAAGACAAATCGGGGATATCGGGCACGCGCAGCCGCTCTTTCCAGCAACGCAAAGCAGGCTAATTGCCAGCACCTCGATCCCGATTGCGCATACGAGGGCAATCGCGCCACGCTCGAAGCAAAGTCCAGGCAGATTCACTATCTGCGTTGTCGGGTACGGGCTATAGGCGCCGACGGTCAACTCAGTGTTCGCATACGTAAGGGGATTCAACAGGGCGAACTCACGTAAAGCGATGGATCTTCCGTAATACCCGGGAACCATCGTCACCCCCATCAGGGCACATACGAACACGATTCCAAGCGTAGGGTTATTGGCAATCTTCACGGCAAGGTGAACGACAAGCGAGATGAACGCTGCCACCAAGAATTGCAAGATGGCCGTCTGCGCGAACACCAGCCAAGCCGGTTTGATAACCGGAGTCGCATATTGAATGTAGCCTATCGGATAGAACGGCGAGCCCGGGCCATTCTTCACAAGCGCGGCGATTATCCCTGGAAGATTGATGGCGAGGACGGCAAGCATTGCAAAAACACTCGCCCATACGCTCGATGCAACAAGTCTACCCAGCTCGCCCATCGGTGCCTGGATGATGAGCTTTTCACGTTTGTTAAGACGCGCGGCAAGGAACGAGACGGCAACGGCCGTTGCGACCCATAGCAAGTACTCCTTCGATCCGTCATAATAGGTGTACTCTCCATCCGATATCTGCAGAAACGGAAGTAGGGGAGAGAGCGGTGCCAAGATAAGACGTCCCGCGGCAAGAGGGTACAGAAGCGCGGGCATGCTTGATGAAGAGGTATAGACACCGTCCTCCCCCGCATTCACAAGCGCATCCGCATAGGATGCTGACAATTCCTGCTCAACACGGGTTATTCCCGACTCGAGGTATTCGACCCGTCCGTCGATGCCAGCCGCGCTCCTGAAGACGGGCAGAGCACAAAGAACCATCAACGCAACAACGACAACACAGAGCGACCTGGAGGAGAGAAGCGACCTAAAGATCGCCTTCGAGATTTTGAGCATATTCATCGCCAACCTTAACCTCATCCAGTCGGAACAGAGGGGCCGAACAAAATGCTCGGCCCTTATTACTTGCCGGCAAAGTTAATTTAACATAAACTGTTAAAAAGTAACCTGAGTTTTTTAAATTCTTCGGAGGTTATTATGAGTTCCGACAATCGCACTCCCCGGCTTCATTCCTTCCGCATCGCATGTGCGATAGCCTCTGCGACCCTTTGCGCCACCGCCATCGCACAAGTGGCGTTCTCCTTAAAGCCAGCAATCGAAGTGCTCGACAACCCTGTAATTGCAGACTCCCCCGCGTATCCAGCCCTTGCGATCTCGACATTGGTCCCTGCCGTCATCGGTATCGCTACGACCATCCTCAGCGCCGTTCTCGTGTGGACGATCAAGAGCGGAGACCCCTTCAAGAAAGGGTCTGCGACATGCTTGAAGGTGCTCGGCATTCTCTTCGTTGTTCAAGCTGCCACCAGCCTCTACGCCGGCTCACTCAAAACCTCCGTTTCGATGTTTGGCGGCGAGGGGGCCGTCGGCGCCCAAGAGATCGCTTCATCATTCGATTGGACCTCTCTGGTTCTCGGCATCGTCCTGTTCATGCTTTCCCAGCTCTTCTTGTACGCCCGAGAGCTGTACCTCGACTCCGACGAGATTGCGTAAGGAAACGCCATGCCCGTAATTGTTCGCCTCGACAAGATCATGGCCGAGCGAAAGATTTCCTCGAACGAACTTGCCGAAAGGATTGGAACCACGCCCGTGAACCTGTCCCGTATTAAAAAAGGGCATATTCGCGGCATTCGCTTCAACACACTCGAGCAGCTATGCCTCGCCCTTCGTTGCCAACCCGGAGACCTTCTCGAAGTCATGAGCGAAGAGGATGCCCGAAAGGAGTTCGGACTCGATTGGTCCGCCGAGGATTAGAGGGCGGTCGTACTCGCCCTGCACACGGGGATGCGAATCGGCGAGGTCTGCGGCCTTCGGTGGTGCGATGTGGATTTCGAGACGGGCCTGATCTCGATCAGACACTCGGTGGCGTACGCGAAGGGAATGGGTTCGTTCATCAAGGACACCAAGACCCATGACGCCAGGGGTATCCCCATCGACCCGGTCGGCCTACTCCCCTTCCTGAAGGAGACCCACGAGATCGACTGCGGAAAGCTGCGCTTGCGCGGCCTTACCGGGGCGGTCGAGATCGGGGACTGCTACATCCTGTCGGAGCCGGGCGCGACCTTCGCGACGACAAGCTATATCCGCAGGGCGTTCAAGACGTTCTCGGAGACCAACGGCCTCATGGGCACCAACGACGAGCTGATCACGTTCCACGGCCTTCGCCACACGTTCGCAACGCAGTGGATCCGCCAAGGCGGCGATATCAAGGCGCTCCAATCGATCCTCGGCCACAAGGACGCCATGGCGACGCTCAACGTCTACGCCGACATCGAGCCCATCTCCAAAATCCATAACATGCTGCGCGCCACGCCGTGCCTTTGGCGCGGGCACCTCGGGCCGAGAGTCGATCCGGGTCCCATGTTCCAGCAGAGGATCCAGGAGTCCATCGAGACGCTCCAGGCGTTCGGCTACGGCATCACCGAGCCGGACGACCGAAATATCGCCATACGCGACGTGAAGACGAACAGTTGGCTCTAGCTCACCGAGTACGCGGCAGTGCTGGGCCCATCCCAACTGAGGTCACGGTGGTCCGATAGGGGCGCCGCCCGCGGCATGCGCCGCGGAGCGGTATCCCCTACCGAAGGGCGGGGATGCCCTCCGCTTCCAGTTCGGAATCAGCCGTCGGAGGCGTTCGGCTGACTGCGGGAACGGCCTGTCCGCTCAATGTGTTCGGCTGAGATCGGAAATCAACCCAACACGAGCCGGACACGCGCCAGACGGCTCTTCCCCGTGCGGCCTTCCCCCTTACGCTCATGTTGCAGGCATGTAACGCCGCAGCGAGCGCGCCTTTTTTTGCGCCAGACAGGTACAATGATGAACACTGTACCGTAGCGGAGCGCCCCGCGCGCGCCGCAATCACGCGAAAGGGTTTCCCATGGCCGAGATCTCGTCCTCCCGTATCGTCATCACCGTCCTTGGCAAGAACCGCCCCGGCATCGTCGCCGGCGTCACCCGTGTCCTAGGCGAGGCCAACGTCGACATCCGCGACATCACGCAGTCCATTATCGAGGACATCTTCACCATGACCATGCTGGCCGATACCGCCGAGTCCAAGCTCGACTTCGCCGAGCTGCAGAAGGCCCTGGCCGAGGCCGGCGAGCTTTCGGGCGTCAACGTGTCCATCCAGCGCGAGGACGTCTTTAACTTTATGTACCGCCTGTAGCGAGCAAGCCGCTGGGGATAGCCTGACGCGCGCATGCCCATGCAAGTCACCCCGATGCGGCCCGGAGAGGAGCGCGCATGGCCTACGACGCCAAGAAAATCTATTACCGCTTCGATGACCACTTGAGCCGACTAGTCCTGGATTACGAAGCAAGCCGCCAGATTTCGTCTGAGAGCGAAAGCCTCTACCACGGCCTGCCGACCGACCCTTATGACGAGGGCCTGTTTGTCGAGCACAATGTCAAGCGCGGCCTGCGCAATGCCGACGGCTCGGGCGTGGTCGCGGGTCTCACTCGTATCTCGGATGTGCACGGCTACAACAAGGTCGACGGAAAGGTCGTGCCCGATCAGGGCAAGCTCACGCTTCGCGGCTACAGCATTGAGGATCTGGTCAACAATGCCCAAGCCGAGAATCGCTACGGCTACGAGGAAGTCGCCTATCTGCTTATCACGGGTTCGCTGCCCAACAAGGAAGAGCTCGACGGCTTTTGCGAGCGCCTGGGCGCCTTTAGACATCTGAGCGACGAGTACGTTAAAGAGTTCCCTATGACCACGGTGTCGTCGAGCATCATGAACGTGCTCCAGCGCGCCGTACTGCTGCTCTACGCCTTCGATGCCGAACCAGACGTGATCACGCCCGAGCACGAAATCGACGTCGCCATTTCCATGCTCGCACGTCTCCCGCGCATCGCCGCCTTCGCACACATGGCCTCGGTCGCCAAGCTTCGCGGCTCCGAGGTTCACGTGCCGCACCCCACGCCCGGCCTCTCCACCGCCGAGACCATCCTACAGGTCTTGCGCGGTGGCATGGCGTTCACCCGCGACGAAGCCATGCTGCTCGACGTGATGCTCATGCTGCATGCCGAGCACGGCGGCGGCAACAACTCCACGTTCGCCTGCCGCGTGCTGTCCTCATCGGCCACCGACCCGTATTCCGCCTACGCCGCGGCTATCGGCTCGCTCAAGGGCCCGCGCCACGGCGGTGCCAATGCCAAGGTCGTGTCTATGCACGAGGACATCCGCGCGCATGTCTCCAACTGGGAGGACGAGGACGAGGTCGCAGCCTATCTGGGCAAGATCCTCGACAAGCAGGCCTTCGACGGCACGGGTCTCATCTACGGCATGGGCCACGCCGTCTATACGCTCAGCGACCCGCGCGCCGAGGTCTGCCGCCGTTACGCGCGCTCGCTGGCAGCCAAGAAGGACTTGGGCGAAGAGTTCGCGCTCATCGAGCGCATCGAGCGCCTGGCACCCCAGGTCATGCGCGACCACGGCATGACCAAGCCCATCTGCGCCAACATCGACCTGTACACAGGCTTTATCTACAAGATGCTCGGCGTGCCCGAGACGCTTTTTACGCCGTTATTCGCCGTCGCCCGCATGGCCGGCTGGTCGGCACACCGCATGGAAGAGCTCTTCTGCGCGCACCGTATTATTCGCCCGGCCTATCGTCCGGTGATCGAGCCGCTGGAGTACAAGCCGCTCGCCGACCGCTAGGACGCGAACCGTTATAGAACTCGAGCGTGGCCAGGGACCCAAGCCCTCGGCCACGCTTTTTATGCCAGTAGAAAGGGCTGCATCAAATGATTGTGTTTTCCGATATGGATGGGACGCTGCTGACGAGTGATAAGCAGATGAGCGATGCCACCTGGGCGATGCTCGACGAGCTCGCACGTCGTGGCATCGAGTTTGTTCCCTGCACGGGACGTCCACTGTCGGGCATCTTTGAGCCCATTCTCGCCCATCCCGCCGTGCATTACGCGGTCTGTGCCAACGGCGCCAGCGTCTGGCAGCTCGACGAGGATACGCCCACCGACGCCTCGCGCGCCACGTGCATCTTGAGCCGTCCGCTCGACCGTGGCATTGCCCACCGCATCCATCGCATTGCCGCCGGCCACGATGTGACCTTCGATATCTTCGCGGATGGGCAGTGCTTCCTCCCCCGCTCGCTATACGGGCGTCTGGATGAGTTCTGTGGCGGCGACCCCCACATCGCGGCTTCGCTCAAGCGCACACGAACGCCGATCGACATGAATATCGACAGCAAGATCGACGAGGTCGAGACGCTCGAACGCATCGCTATGTACTGGCACGACCCCGCCGATCGCGACGCCATCGCGGCGGCGCTCGACACGCTCGGAGGCATTGAGGTCACGCGTTCGTACGCCATGAATATCGAGGTTATGGGCGAAGGCGCCACCAAGGGAACGGCCCTCACGTGGCTGTGTGAGCATCTGGGCGAGCGTCTCGCCGACGCCTGGGCGTTCGGCGACAACATCAACGACATCCCCATGCTGCAGGC
>URJD01000079.1 GCA_900548075.1 uncultured Collinsella sp. | reverse complement strand
CGACCGACGATTGAACGTCAGATTGCCGCCTAGGGGCGCTTGCAGCGTCGAGCCGTTACGCGGTTTGGTAAAACCGCGTAACCTACCTTTTCCAGAAGTGGAGGATGAGCGTGGTGCGATTTTGCTGCTCGGTTTTGACCAGGATGTTGTGGATGTGGGTCTTGACGGTGCCCACAGCAAGGAAGAGTTCGTCAGCGATCTCTTGGTTCGACTTGCCCAGTACGACCAGACGCATAACCTCGGTCTCGCGGTTGGAGAGCTTGTAGGCGTTGCGATAGAAGGGCATCTGCTCTTCGATGTGTCGATCAAGATCGCTGACGTTCTTTTCCTCGGGCGCCTCCTGCATGCGGATTGAAAGCACGTGGTAGGAGTAGATAATCAACAGAATCGCAAAGTAGCACGCAAAGAAGTTCTCGCTAAAGTTGCGCTCGGACAGATATAGCTGCAGCCAAGAGGGTGCCAGACTCATGGGGATGACCAGGATGTTGTAGAAATCCTCGGCAACGATGCAACCGACCAGAATAGCGCCGATAATCAGGTGCTTTCGCTGGTTGTTGACGCGTGCCTTCAGCTCAACCTTTGTACTCTTATGAGCCGTCCATAAGATATACAGTCCCACAAAGACAAGGAATGCCTGGCGTATCGTGTAGTAGATCCACTGACGCATGGGGCCGGAGGGGACTGCGACGATAGCCAGCGACTCGCACAGCAAAAACGTTAAGACGGGGATAGCGAACTGCTTTTTAGAATGCTTATCGAGCAAGTCCATGGCAATCAGCCAAATAAAAGCCTGTGAAGCGGTCGCCACAAGGGTCCGCAACACAGGCATGGTAATTGAGTAATAGTCGCTGGCCGGAAAACTCTCGTTTTGCAACGTGTATTCAAAAAAGAAGATCTCAGTCATTTCGATGGCGTAGCAAATAAAAACGCCACTGCCATAGATAAAGAAGCGTCGACGGGACGAGGCATAGGCGGCAAGCGAAAGCACTGCCGTCACAATACAGAGTACGAGTATCGCTTGGGTATAGAAGAACATGAGTGTGTCCATCTGTCACCGTCCTGTCTCATTTTGATCACTTATGGAGCCCGCTATATCCCCCGGGTATACATGCCTCCGCCGGTCGTTCCATTGCGGATTAAATGCCAAGATACAGCATAGCCGTATACCGTTCGCGGTTCCAGACGGTAAACCCCCTGTAAACTCTTGACCTGCGGGTTTATATTGGATTAGAGAGGGTGTAACTCCGTGAACGGTCTTTAATCCCGAATAAACTAGGTAAAAAATGCATACGGGTGAATGATGGTCTTGTCAACACGAGGCGTGATGTTCGAGCGCCTCATAGTTAATAGTCGGCAAGACCGGCGGAAAGGAAATCGATATGGCACTGCCTAAGGATTTCATCGACACCAACGACTTCACCAAAGAGCAGATCCTGGCTATCGAGGATCTTGGCCTGGCAATGAAGAAGGCCATCAAGGTTGACGGTTATTATCCGCACCTGCTCCGTAACAAGAGCCTTGGCATGATCTTCCAGCAGGTCTCCACCCGCACCCGTCTTTCCTTCGAGACTGCTATGACCGACCTCGGCGGCCATGCTCAGTTCTATGGCCCTGGCACCATCCAGCTCGGCGGTCACGAGTCCCTGGGCGACACCGCTCGCGTTATGGGCTCGCTGCTCGATATCATGATGGCTCGCGTTGACCGTCACAAGGACGTCGTCGGCCTCGCCGAGGGCTCCGCTGTGCCCGTCATCAACGGCATGTCCGAGTTCAACCATCCCACGCAGGAGATGGGCGATCTCATGACCATGCTCGAGAACCTCCCCGAGGGCAAGAAGATCGAGGACTGCACCCTGGCCTTCATCGGCGACGCCACCCAGGTCTGCGTCTCCCTCATGTTCATCGCCTCCAAGGTCGGCATGAAGTTTGTCCAGTTTGGACCTAAGGGCCACCAGATTCCCGACGGCGGCCTGCACGTTGGCACCGTCGAGGAGCGCGCCGAGTTCGGCAAGCAGATGATGGCCATCGCCGAGGAGAACTGCAAGGTCTCCGGCGGCTCGGTTGTCATCTCCGACGACATCGAGTGCATCAAGGGCGCCGACTTCATCTACACCGACGTGTGGTATGGCCTGTACGACGAGGAGGTCTCGGGCGAGAACTACATGGACGTGTTCTATCCCAAGTATCAGGTCACCATGGACATGATGAACTTCGCCGGCCCGAACTCCAAGTTCATGCACTGCCTGCCGGCCACCCGCAATGAGGAGGTCGTCGACGAGGTCATGGACGATCCCGAGCGCTCCCTGTGCTGGGTCGAGGCCGAGAACCGCAAGCACTCCATCCGTGCTCTTCTTGCCGCCCTGGGCAAGCGCACTCCGCTCAACGACGAGGGTGTCGAGTACTCCGCCAAGGCTGAGCTCCACGCCGCTCTCGAGGCTCTCGAGCAGCTCTAAGCCTCAAGGCTTCTAAAAGCACGTTGCGGGCGGCGGATGCTCGTCTCCTGCCGCCCGCTCACCGAGGCCCAAGCAATTGCCTTAATACCTTAGGGCCTCGGATCTGTCCAAGACTGAGCGAAGGAGCTCATCATGAGTGACGGAAAGAAAAAGCTTTCCTTCCTGACGGTCATTTCGACTATCATCTGCGTCGTCTTCGTTTGCGAGGCCGCCGCTCCTGCTGCTGCCATTGGCAACCAGCAGTTCTTCTGGTGGATTTTCCTGATCCTGACCTTCCTGCTCCCTTACGGCATGGTCGTCGCCGAGCTCGGCACCACCTATGACGGCGAGGGCGGCATTTACGACTGGGTACGCGATGGCCTGGGCGACAAGTGGGGCGCCCGCATTTCGTACTACTACTGGGTTAACTACCCGCTGTGGATTGCCTCGCTGGCCACTATGTTCCCGGACATCTTGGGCATGGTCTTTGGCGTCGAGTTCAATCTGATTGCCAAGATTGGTATCGACCTTGCCTTTGTGTGGATTGTCTATCTTATGGGTCGCTCCAAGGCTGCCGACTCCGAGTGGGTCCTGAACGGCGGCGCCATCATCAAGGTCGCCGTTGCCGTTATCGTCGGCGCTTTGGGCATTTGGTACGCCATGGAGAACGGTTTTGCGAACGATATGTCCGCTGTTACCTTCTTGCCCGAGCTCACCAACACCAACGCGCTCGGCTACCTGTCGGTCATCATCTTTAACTTCATGGGCTTCGAGGTCATCTGCACCATGACCGACGACATGGCCGATCCCGCTCGCGATATCCCCAAGGCTATCATCGTCGGTGGCCTGTCCATCGCCGTGATCTACCTGTTCGCTGGCTTTGGCATCGGCGCTGCTGTGCCGGCCGATTCCATCGATCCCGACTACGGCATGATTTACGCTGTCCAGACTATTGTGGGCGATTCCATGATCTTTAAGGTCATCTGCATCGCCTTCCTGATTACGCTGTTCGCCAACATGGCTGCCTGGTCCTTCGGCGTCAACTCCGTTGCTCGCTATGCTGCCGAGCATGGCAACATGCCCAAGGTCTTCGCCTCGATGATCTCGGATGACGACATGCCCAACGGCGCCAACCTGGTCAACGCCATCGTTGCCTCCCTGGTGCTGTGCCTGCAGCTGGTTCCCATCGACGCCATCTCCAACGGTGTCTTCTGGATGCTCTTCGGTACCTCCGTTGTCTTCCTGCTGCTGACCTACATCCCGATGTTCCCGGCATTCCTCAACCTTCGTAAGAACGACCCCAACCGTGAGCGTATCTTTACGTTCCCGTTTAAGGGCGCCATGATGAAGGTCATGCTGGCTATTCCCTGCATCGAGCTGATTCTGGCTATCGTTGCAACGCTGATTCCGTTCTCTGTCGATGAGATTGGCGATAAGGTCCCGATGATCGTCATCTTCATCGTGCTCTTGCTTATTGGCGAGGTTGTCCGCGTCGTCAGTGCCAAGGGCCGCGAGACCGAGTACAAGGGTCTCACTCCCGAGCTGGCTGCTCAGCGCCTCGCTGAGGAGTCCGAGGAGGACTAGAGCACCCGGATTCGGGGCTCCAACCTTCCTCGCGTCCCAACGTACGCTTCGTCGGGCTTGTCACTCTCGACTCGGGACACTCTAGCCTCTTCGGAGGCGTGCCCAAGCAACAGGTTTGCTAACCTTTCTCTGAGGTGGGTGTGAGCTATTGCTCCGGTAACCACCGCCCGCCCCAATCTCTCTTCCGTATCCTTCGTGCGTTTTGTCTCCGCGCACCGGGTTACGTCGTCGCTTGCCGGTGCGACATCCGTGAAAACCGGTGCCAGGCGCCCCGACCTTTGCCGGGGAACGGGCGCCTACCATCTCTTGGTTTTAGGCTGCGGGTAACCCGCCCGCAGCAAGCGATCGTTCGATTTGGAGGAAATCTTATGCGTACGATCACCGAGTCCGAGTCCACCCCTAAGGCCGATGGCTTCTTTATGCCTGCTGAGTTCGCCCCACAGGATCGCGTGTGGATGGGCTGGCCCCATCGCACCGATACTTGGGCCCATGGTGCCAAGCCGGCTCAGAAGCAGTATGCCGCCATCGCTCGCGCCATCGCCGAGTTCACCCCGGTCACCATGTGCGCAAACCAGGCCGACTACGCCAACTGCAAGGCCGCCTTTGAGGAAGACGAGAACGTCACCGTTATCGAGATGACCACCGACGACGCTTGGTTCCGCGACACCGCTGCCACTTTTGTTATCAATGGCAAGGGCGATAAGCGCGCCAACCACTGGCACTTCAACGCCTACGGCGGCCTCGTCGACGGCCTCTATTTCCCGTGGGATAAGGACGAGCAGATTGCCCTTAAGATGGCTGAGCTTTCCGGCTGCCGTCGCTATCGTCCCGATGACATGATCCTCGAGGGCGGCTCCATTACCGTCGACGGCGAAGGCACCGTGGTCGTGACCGACCAGTGCCTACTTTCCCCGGGCCGCACCTGCTCTGCGGTTCTGGAGGAGGAAGAGGATCCCGAGTCCATCTGGCCCAAGTTCCACAAGAAGTTTGAGCCCTGGAGTGAGGAACTTCGCGCCTATATGGACGAGCACCTCAAGGATTACCTGGGTGTCGAGAAGGTCATCTGGGTTAAGGAGGGCATCGACCCCGAGGAGACCAACGGCCACATCGATGATGTCGCTACGTTCATCGCTCCGGGCGTCATGGCCTGCATCTGGACCGACGATCCCGAGTATCCGTTCTACGAGCAATGCCATGCTGTCTACGAGACCCTTTCCAACGCCGTTGACGCCAAGGGCCGCAAGATGAAGGTCTACAAGCTCTGCATGCCTGTGAACCCGCTGTTCATGGACCAGGCTTCCTGCGACACCATCGACGCCGACGAGAATGCCGAGCCGCGCGTTGCCGACGAGCCGCTGATCGCCTCCTACATGAACTACCTGGTCACCAACCACGGCGTTATCGTCCCACAGTACGGCGACGAGAACGATCAGCTTGCCGTTGACACGCTCCAGAAGATCTACGACGAGGTCTGGGGCGAGGGCGTCTACAAGTGCGTCGGCGTTCAGTCCGAGCAGGTCGTCTTCGGTGGCGGAAATATCCACTGCATTACGCAGCAGGAGCCCTCGGCGTAACTGTCTGTCTTCCCGAGGCACGGCACCTTGCCCTTCAATCGTCGGGCATGACCCTTAAGGTCTATGCCCTCCTCTTTCGCGGGAATCTGCCGCACCTCAGAAACCCAGCCGGTCAAGCGGACCGACGTAGCTAGTTACCGCATTAGTCATTGGTGCCAACCTTGGCAACGATGCAGGTCGAAAAACGTCAGCGAAAACCCGCCAGAGCGAGCAAGGTGCCTTGAAGCGAGGCGGCATTGACCTTTTGGTCATGCCGTCGAAGCTGAAAGGCAGATTGCCGTTCTGGCGGGTTTGCAGCGTCGAGCAGTTACGCGGTTTGGTAAAACCGCGTAACTAAATACGTTCCGCGATCTCGTGGATGAGGTAGTCGGTCTTTTCCCAGCCCAGGCACGGGTCGGTGATCGACTTGCCAAAGACGCCGCCGTCGACCGGCTGGTTGCCGTCCTCCAGGTAGGACTCGATCATAAAGCCCTTGACCAGCTTAGAGATGGACTCGTTGCGGCGGCAGCTGTCGAGCACCTCCTTGCAAATGCGGTACTGCTCCAGCGGGCGCTTGCCCGAGTTGTCGTGGTTGCAGTCGATGACCGCCGCCGGGTTGGCGTAACCGGCATGCTCGGTATAGCGCTCGGCCAGGCGCTCCAGGTGCTCGTAGTGGTAATTGGGGTAGGTACGACCATCGAGACCGATG
This sequence comes from uncultured Collinsella sp., assembly GCA_900548075.1. Classification (GTDB taxonomy): domain Bacteria; phylum Actinomycetota; class Coriobacteriia; order Coriobacteriales; family Coriobacteriaceae; genus Collinsella. Next base: position 1,662 of record URJD01000079.1, on the reverse strand, counting down.
TAGCCACGCATAACGGCGTGTGCGAGCGGGTTGCCGTCGCACTCGACCTCCCAGTTGCGGAAGATGAAGCTCTGGTGCGCCTGCGCGGCGTAAATGGAGTTGAGCATAACGGTGGTAGAGCCGGCAGTGGGATTCTTCATGCCAACGGGTACCGAAATGCCGCTCGACACCAGGCGATGCTCCTGGTTCTCGACCGAGCGTGCGCCCACGGCAACATAACTCAGCAGGTCAACGAGGTACTGGTAGTTGGACGGATAGAGCATCTCGTCGGCGGTGAAGAAGCCCGTTTCCTCAATAACGCGCAGGTGCATATGGCGGATGGCCTTGACGCCCTCGAGCAGATCGTCGGGAGCCTCGGGGTTGGGGTTGTGCAGCAGACCCTTGTAGCCGGTGCCCTTGGTGCGCGGCTTGTTGGTGTAGACGCGCGGAATGATGATGAGCTTGTCCTTGACCTCCTCGGCGGTCTTGGCCAGTCGGTTCATGTACTCAAGCACCGAATCCTCGCGGTCGGCAGAGCATGGGCCGATGATGAGCACCTTACGTGCGTCCTCGCCGGTAAAGACTTTGGCGACCTCGGCGTCAAATGCCTGCTTTTTGGCGGTAAGCTCGGCAGAAAGCGGCATTTCCTCGCGGATCTCCATGGGGATGGGCAACCTGCGCTTGAATTCCATGGCCATACGGGGCCTCCTTTATCAATTAACGGCAACAATTGGCGAATTCTTGAATGCTCGGCATTATCCGCTGTCGCACGCTAAAGTGCAAGCCCTCGTCACCCCAAAACCTGCCAAAAAGGGACAGGTTTATTTTGGTTGGTTTTATCTGGGAAAATGTCGGCACTCGCCGGAAGGGGAGGGTCGGCGTACGGCACGCTGGAGCAAGTTGGATCTTCTGCGGCATACCCCGTGGGCAAAAAATGGCAAATATGAGTACTGGTACTGGCGTAGTATCATATCGAGCTTACAAGATAATAGACACTACAGTAAATATGTTCATTAACGTTGGCACACAGAAGCATACTGACGGGCGTTTTGATTAATTTGAAGGCGTATAGAAGCCGCAAAGAGGTCATTTGAGGCGGTTTTGGCTGCTACTAAAAATGTAACAGTACTCATATTTGATCTTTTTTGGCCACAGGGTCCGGAGGGGGCTGTCAATCGGGCCCCAAGAGAGCTAATTCGAGGGCCGCAGAGCAAAAAACGGGGACGCAGATTGTCCTGCGTCCCCGTTCTCGGGCGTTATTCGTTCCTTGCGACAAAATTTACGCCGCCTCGTCGAACTGCGAGTTGTACAGGTCGGCGTAGAAACCGCCTTGGGCGAGCAGCTCGTCGTGCGTGCCCTTTTCGACGATGTCGCCGTCGCGAATTACCAAGATCACGTCGGCGTTGCGGATCGTGGACAGGCGGTGCGCGATGACAAAGCTGGTACGGCCCTGCATCAGCGCATCCATGGCACGCTGGATGAGCTCCTCGGTGCGGGTGTCGACGTTGGAAGTCGCCTCGTCCAGAATCAGTGCCGGGCGGTCGGCCAAAATGGCACGGGCGATGGTCACGAGCTGGCGCTGACCCTGCGACAGATTAGTGCCCTCCTCGTTGATCATAAAGTCGTAACCGCCGGCGAGCGTATGGATAAAGTGGTCGCAGCGTGCGGCACGTGCAGCGGCTT
>URJD01000078.1 GCA_900548075.1 uncultured Collinsella sp. | reverse complement strand
ACGGCGAGCGGGGTAATATGGACGGGTTACTTGCAGAGCCCCGTGAATCTCTGTAACAACACGTACTGTACATGGAGGAGTCTAAGTGATTTCGAAATCGACTCACTACGCCAAGCAGGGCGAGGTCCAGCGCAACTGGGTTCTCGTCGACGCCGATGGTGCTGTCCTGGGCCGTCTTGCCACCCAGATCGCAATGATCCTGCGCGGTAAGAACAAGCCCCAGTTCACGCCCAACAGCGACTGCGGCGACTTCGTTGTCGTCATCAACGCCGATAAGGTCCAGCTTACCGGTAACAAGGCCGACACGAAGACCTATTATCGCCACAGCGGCTACAACGGCGGCCTCAAGGCTGAGAGCTTCCGCCAGGCTATGGAGAAGCACCCGGAGAAGGTCATCGAGCGCGCCGTTCGCGGCATGCTGCCCAAGACCACCCTCGGCCGTGCCCAGATGACCAAGCTTAAGGTCTACGCTGGTGCCGAGCATCCGCATGCTGCCCAGAACCCCACGAAGATTGAGCTGGAGGCTTAAAGATGGCTGAGAACACCGTTGTCTACCAGGGTACCGGCCGTCGTAAGAACGCCGTCGCCCGCGTCCGTCTCGTCCCCGGCACCGGCAAGGTGACCATCAACAAGCGTGACGCCGAGCAGTATTTCGGCCGTCATCAGCTCGTTGAGAACGCCCTTGCTCCCTTCAAGGTGACCGACACCGCCGGTCAGTTCGACGTTATCGCTCTGTGCGATGGCGGCGGCATCTCCGGTCAGTCCGGCGCTCTGCGCCTGGGCATCGCTCGCGCTCTTCTGAACGCTGGCGACTACCGTGCTGACCTCAAGAAGGCCGGTTTCCTTACGCGCGATGCTCGCGTGGTCGAGCGCAAGAAGTACGGCCTCAAGAAGGCCCGCCGCGCTCCCCAGTTCTCCAAGCGCTAAGGTTTTATCTCCTTTCGAGATACAATGTACAAGCGGGGCCTGCCGATTCCTTGGCGGGTCCCGCTTTTCTTTTTCGACTAGGGTGGGCGGTTGCATATCGCCTGCTAGGGAAGGAGCAATCCTATGCCCCAGAACATCTTCGGTACCGATGGCGTCCGTGGCGTTGCCAACGCCGATCTTTCGTGCGACCTCGCGTTTCGTCTGGGTCGCGCGGCGACCAAGTTTCTTGGTCCGGACATCTGCATCGGCCGTGACACGCGCCTTTCGGGCACCATGCTCGAGAGCGCTCTGACCGCCGGCATTATGGCCGAGGGCGGCCGTCCGCACTGCTGCGGCGTCATCCCCACGCCTGCCGTGGCACTGCTCACCGTTCAGAACGAGCTCGACGGCGGCATCGTCATCTCTGCTTCGCATAATCCGCCGGAGTTCAACGGCATCAAGTTCTTTAGCCGCAAGGGCATGAAGCTTCCTGATGCTGTCGAGGAAGAGATCAGCGCCTGGGTCATGTCCGAGGAAGCCATGGCTGCCGACACGCTGCCGACCGGCGCCGGCGTGGGCCACATTATCAAGATGAAGGACGCCCGCAAGGCATATGTCGACCACGCCATCGATACGCTTGATGGCCTGAGGCTCGACGGCCTGGTCGTTGCCGTCGACTGCGGCCATGGCGCTTCTTGCCAGACTACGCCCGCCGCGCTGCAGCGCCTGGGCGCCACGGTGCACGCTATCAACACCGATTACTGCGGCACTGACATTAACGTTGAATGCGGCTCTACGCACCTCGAGCCCCTGCGCGAGCTCGTGCTGCGCACCCATGCTGACATCGGCTTGGCCCACGACGGCGACGCCGACCGCGTACTGTTCGTGGACAGCGAGGGCAATGAGATCGATGGTGACTACATCCTGGCTATCTGCGGTTCTGACCTTGCCGCTCGCGGCAAGCTCGCGAACTCCGAGATCGTCTCGACCGTCATGTGCAACCTGGGCTTCTCCATCGCTATGAAGGAGCAGGGCTTCGAGATGGTTCAGACCGCCGTGGGCGACCGCTACGTTCTGGAGCGCATGCTCGCGGACGGCGCCGTCATCGGCGGCGAGCAGTCCGGCCACATCATCTTCCTGGAGCACAACACCACCGGTGACGGCCTGGTGACGGCTCTGCAGCTGCTGGCCGTGCTCAAGCGCACCGGTCGTACCCTCACCGATCTTGCCGGCATCATGAAGAAGTACCCGCAGGTACTCGTCAACGTGCATTCGGACAACAAGGCCGGTCTGGACGATTGCCAGCCCATCTGGGATGCCGTCGCTGCTGCCGAGAAGGAGCTTGACGGCCGCGGTCGCATTCTGGTGCGCCCGAGCGGTACCGAGCCGCTGGTCCGCGTGATGGCCGAGGCCGAGACGCACGAGCTGACCCAGCGCGTTGTCGACGACATCGTCGAGGTTGTCAAGCGCGAACTTCCCTAATGGTCAAAAACGGGTGCCAAGTGGTAAACTGTTAAAGCTATTTTGGTTGATTGGTATGTCCGAGGGGGATCATGTTCACTAAAGTCCTAAGGTCTTTTGGTATGCGTGGTCGAGTCCTTACGCTGGATGCTCCCATCTCGGGCGACGTCATTCCGTTGTCCGAGGTCAATGACCAGACATTTGCCACCGGCCTTTTGGGCCAGGGCGTGGCGATTCAGCCTACGGGTACGCGCGTGATTGCGCCGGCAGACGCCAAGGTCGAGGCCATTTTTCCCACGGGACACGCCGTTGCGCTCAACACGGTCGATGGCTTGGACGTGCTCATCCACGTTGGCTTGGACACTGTTCAGCTCGAGGGCAAGCACTTTACCGTACATGCGCAAGTGGGTGACATCGTCCATAAGGGCGATGTACTCATTGAGTTCGATCGCGAGGCAATTGCTGCCGAGGGCTACGATGTGACGGTTCCCATCTTGGTGTGCAACTCCGTTGAGTTCTCGAGCATCAAGGGCTCCGTTGGCGTGCATGTCGAAGAGATGGACCAGCTCATCGTTGCTCGCGAGCGATAGCAAGTGCACGTGGCCATTAGCCTACAATTCAAACACGTTTACGGAGGGCGCCCTTGAAAGAGGACGCCCTCCGTGGCAAGATGGGATTTGTCCGAAGCTAAAAGGCTTCGGGTCACCGTGGACGGGCAGGGGCCTCGACGCGGCTAGACACGAGACACATACATTACGCGACCTCGCCCTGGTGGCCGCACACGTTGGTTGCGGCCGACGCGGGCCGCGGGCAAGTGCTTGTAAGGGGAGCCTTGCCTCTCTTGTACGAGAAAGGACGCGTAATGAAGATCATTAAAGCTAAAGACTACGAGGATATGAGCCGCAAGGCCGCCAATATCATCTCGGCGCAGGTTATCCTCAAGCCCGACTGTGTGCTGGGCCTTGCCACCGGCTCCACCCCGATCGGTGCCTACAAGCAGCTCGCTGCTTGGTACGAGAAGGGCGACGTCGACTTTGCCGAGGTCAGCACCTACAACCTGGACGAGTATCGCGGCCTTTCGCACGACGATCCCCAGAGCTATCACTACTTTATGCGTGAGAACTTCTTCGATCACATCAACATCGACCTGAACAACACGCATGTGCCCGACGGTTCCAACCCCGACGCCGCCGCTGCCTGCTCTGAGTACGACAAGATCGTCGCCGCCGCCGGTTACCCGGATCTGCAGCTGCTCGGCATTGGCAACAACGGCCACATCGGCTTCAACGAGCCCGATGACCACTTCTCCAAGGGCACGCACTGCGTCGACCTCACCGAGAGCACCATTCAGGCCAACAGCCGCCTGTTCGACAGCATCGACGACGTTCCCCGTCAGGCCTACACCATGGGTACCCAGACCATCATGTATGCCCGCATGATCCTGGTCGTCGCCAACGGCGAGGCCAAGGCTCAGGCCGTGCATGACATGTGCTACGGTCCGGTTACGCCCGCGTGCCCGGCTTCGATCCTGCAGCTGCACACCAACTGCGTTGTCGTTGCCGACGAGGCCGCCCTTTCGCTCTGCGAGTAGCGCGAATCCTGCACCTCGACATAGCCTTGCCTAAGGCCTCCGCTTTGCGGGGGCCTTTTTGCTATCCCTTTCCGCCCGCTTGACCAAAATCTTGCCGCAAGCTTGACGAATGCCGGATGTCCAACAGTTTGATTCATTTCATACCAGATTCTATGCAAAAATGCCACTAAAAGGTCGTAGACGGTAGCGGGTGCTAGGCGAGTTGAATGACATGGCTGAACCTTGTTCATTTGCGTTACACTGCCGCTTGGATGGGACAAGCTGACAAGCCATTTACCTGCTTAAAGACCGATTAGTCAGGGGATTAATAACAATCGGCCCTCGCTGTACAAAAACTTGCCGCTTGCGTACCAAAAGACAACCTAAAACGCAAGGTCGCTCTATTCATAGCGCGGCTTGTATGGTCTTGCGGTTACAGTGTCCATACGGTCGAGTTGAGGAGCGGGCATGGTAAACGATTTGAGCAGTATAGACGACCTCGAGCTGATGCCGCTGGGCGGAGGCTATATGGTGCGACGCGAACGCTTGATGAATGAGCTTATCGCCAAGGGCCGAAAGGCCGGCATCGTGGTTCTTTATGCGCCCGACGGGTTTGGGAAGACCTCGGTGCTGCTGCAGTACGCCCATGAGGTTAAATGCGACCCGACGCGAGGCCCCGTGCGGATTATCGAGGCCGATCGCGCCACTGGGCGCGAGGTGTTTATGCAGCTCGAGGTGGTCACCGAAGAACTCAAAGACAAACCGCACTCCCTTATCGCGATTGATAATGTGCCAAACCTCGATCAGCACGATACCGAAGACCTCATCGACAGGATTCGCGGCCTGCGCGCCATGGGGGTAGGGGTCTTTATCTCCTGCCGTCCTTCAAATCGTCAGCTGATTCATGGGCTGGGCGATTCGGTTAAGATCAATGCGCAGATGCTCAAGGTGCATGCCTATGAGTATTCGGCGTGGGCATCGGCGTTTTCGATTAGCACATCGCTCGACTTTTATCAGCTCACGCAGGGCGTGCCCGAGCTCGTCTCGGCATTGCAGACGGGTCTGTATGGCCAAGGCGACGTAGCCGGTCTGCTCGAAAACGAGATTGTCAACGTCTACGGCGCGGCACTTGTCGATCTGGCTTCGCTCGACAATAATGCGCTGTTTTGCGTGGCATGTCTCATGATTTTGATGGGCGAGGGCAATATCGCAGAACTCGAGGCTTGTGGGGTGAGACTGTCGATGGTCGACCAGTCCTACTTTGTACGCGACTACCCGATCTTTGGCTTGGACCCCGCCGAGCGGAGTTTTACGTGTCTGGGCACGGAGGATAACGGACGCTTGCGTTTGCGTAAGTTGGTGGCCGAGGTTCGCCCCGAACTTGTTCCGAGGGCAGCCCGGATTTTGCTTAAGGCGGGCAGATGCGATGCGGCGATGGGCCTGGCGGACGCCTTTTTGGACCGTGGAGCGGTCCTTGAACTTGCTGGGCAGTATGGGGTCGATCTTGCTCTGACGGGGCACGGGGCCGATATCTGCCGGGCAGCGCTGGGTACGATCGATGCCGACGATCCGGCTCCAGAGCCAACGCCTGCCGAGGCGCTCGGCGTGTATCTGGCAGCGGTCAGCGTGTCCAATACAAAGCTCGCTCGCTATATGGCATCGGTTATCGAGCGCGGGGGCGAACGGGCGGCCTGCGAAATAGACCCTGTTTCATGGAAGGTGGCCCAGACACTGACGGCTGTTTGCTATGGGGACAACGGGCTTGGGCTTCCTACGAACCTGGCCGTGCCAGAAATCGAGACATCCCATACCGCACTCGATATGTTGTCCGCGCATATCGAGGTCAAGCGATGCCTGACCGAGCGGGGAGATGACGGCGGCGTTCTACAGCAGCTCAAAAAGAGCAAGGCCTACGACTGTGAGCTCGACATCGCGGGGATTGTTATACGGGCCGATAGCATGCTGGTGGAGCTCTTTGACGGGTCGTTTACGGGAACCGACGAGCGCGACGACGAGATGACGGTGGTGCGGGAGGCGCTCGACGTACGTGGGCTTAAGGCGATGGCTATCTGGGTGCGCATGGTGTTGGCGGCACGGCGGCTCCTCTCCGGCCTGCCGGTAACCGACGACGCGGCGTTCAACGAGCTCGATCGTTTTGCCGTGCGCATGCGCGACAACCAGATTCAGCTGTTTGGCCTGTTGCTAGAAGGCTGGCAGTCGCTGGCAGAGGGACGGCCGGTTAATGCAAAGTTCCGTGCGGTCCAAGTGCTCAAACTTGCCGAGGAGTCGATTGCGTACATGCGCGATAACGCATTGCTGCTGGAGCGCGCGGCGTATCTGCGTAACACCTCGATGGTTTCGGTGCGCGAGGAAGCGGAGTTGCTCGATATAAGCCAGACGCAGGTTGGTGGCGCAGAAGCATGGATGGTGGCGCTGCATTTGGCTTGCGTGGGGCGAGATAGCGATCTTGCGGCCTGGATGTCCATGAATCGCGCGGGGATTCTAGAGCCAACGTATCGGCTCTTTGCACGCCTTGCCATGCATTGTCTGGGCGAGCCGGCGACCAGGATTCGCAAGAAGCTTCCCGTGCGCGAGCTGTCGCGGTACTCGCTGCGCGACGATTTGGAAGGGGAGGGCGAGCGCCTGTTCCAGGCCGGCGAGGTTGAAGCCGTTGATACCATTGACCATATCGAGATTCGCATGTTTGGTGCGTTTCGCGCCGAGCGCGACGGGTTTCCCATCACGGACAAAATGTGGCGCCGCAAGAAGGCGGCGACACTTGCCGAGCGGCTTGCGCTGGGCATGGATGCGCTCGTCGATCGTGAGACGCTGGCCATGGAGTTGTGGCCCCATGCCGAGTTCAATAGCGCCCGCAACAACCTATACTCGACGATATCGCGCTTGCGGTCGGCTTTGGGACCGACGCCGGATGGCAAGTCGTGCGTGCTCATCCAAAATGAATGCATTGGGCTTAACGGCGATTACGTCAAGACCGATGTGAGGCTATTCGATCAGATAAGCCGCGAAGTTTTGGGAAATCGCACGGGTGCGCGCGGGCCCCATTTAGTTGAGCTGTGCCTTAAGATTGAGCAGCTTTATGCCGGACCGCTGTATGTTCCCAATGGCTGTAATCCCACCTACTTTTTGCGTATGCGACGCATTATGCAGTCAAAGTTCATCGATTGCATGATTAAGGGAGCAAATGCCGCTCTAGAAGAAAACGATTTGCAGTCGGCGATTTGGCTGGCGGAGTCGGGGCTTCGACAGGAAACGGCGCGTGAGGATATGGTGCGCTGCGCCATGCGTGTCTACAGTGCGGCGGGGCGGCGGCGCGATATCGTCGAGCTATACAGTGGGCATATGCACCATCTGAGGGAGCAGGTCAATGGCGTGCCCGAGCCCGAGACGCGGCGTCTATACGAGCGCTTGGTGGAGGGGCGGCTCAATCGCGTGTTGGTCGAGCGATAAAAAAACGGGCGCCCGAAGTACTTGGGCACCCGTAAGCTTGCTATGTGTTGGCTCGCCGGATCATTGACTCTTAGACGAGCTTGATCTTCTCGATATCCTTGCGCGAGGACTCGCGATACAGCGAGAACTTGCGGCCGATGACCTGGACGACCTCGGCGTGGCAGCGCTCGGCGAGCTCTTCGGCGGCTTCGCGGGCGGAAAGACTGGAGCCGTCGAGCACGGAGCACTTAACGAGCTCGTGCTTCTCCAGATAGGCGACCGTCTGCTCGACGGTGCCCTCATTAATATCGGACTTGCCGATGATGATGGCGGGGTTGAGGTGATGGGCCACGCTGCGAAGCTGCTTGACCTGGGCTCCTGTCAGTGCCATGGGTTCTCGCTTTCTATGTATGGGGCGCCCCGCGACGGGGCCTTAATCTACGTGAGCTGTCCCACGATAACGCAGGAACGGCGCGGTGTGGAGCGCGTTTGCCCAGTTCAAAAAGAATGCGGATGCCGAATGAGTGGGCGGTGCGGGCTGCGAACAGGCTATGAGCTGGGCGCAGAGACCGGCTCCCATGCAATAAACGCCCAGCGAACCTTACGGATATGGTCGAGCATATAGCGCCCCTGCGGCACGCCCTTGGAGCCCGGCTCACCGGCATGGGGGTTCTCAATCAT
>URJD01000077.1 GCA_900548075.1 uncultured Collinsella sp. | reverse complement strand
CTCTCGGCGCTCTCGCAGCTGCTGAGCTTTGGCCCGTACGTGTGCATTTGGCTTGTCGCGCGCGATCTGATCGCCGTGGCACCTAACTGGAGCGAAGCCACTAACATCGCGATGTATGGCTGGTGGGCCGTGGGTTTTGCGCTGGCGAGCATCGTGGTCTATTTCGTGGGACTCATGTGCACGCACCTGTCCGCGTTTCGCTGCGCGTCCAATATTCGCAAGACTACAAGCGAGCACCTGCTTAAGCTGCCGCTTGGCTACTTTGACACGCACGCCACCGGTGAGCTGCGTCGTGTTGTAGACGGATGCGCCGCCTCCACCGAGACTCTGCTCGCGCACATGCTGCCCGATATCGCGGGCGCCGCCGCCATGGTCGTGGGCCTGCTCGTGTTGCTTTTCGCCCTCGATTGGCGCTTGGGCGCGGCATGCCTTATCTCGGTCGTCGTTTCGTTTGGCGCCATGGCCACCATGATGGGCGGCAAAGGCGCCGAGTTCATGAAGGCCTACATGGGAGCGCTGGTCAAGATGAACAAGACCGGCACCGAATACGTACGCGGCATCCCCGTGGTCAAGGTGTTTCAGCAGACGGTCTACTCCTTTAAGGCCTTCCACGATGCGATCGCCGAATACGCCGACATGGCACAAAACTATGCGGGCACGTTCTGTCGAGGTCCGCAGGTACTCAACCTTACCGCGCTCAATGGTCTTGTGGCATTCCTGTTACCCGTGGCGTTGCTGTTGGCGCCGGGCGAGACGGACTTCGCGCATTTTATGGCCAACTTCACGTTTTACGCGATATTTTCGGCCGTGGTGCCGACGGCCATGACCAAGCTCATGTTTGTGGGCGAGGCCTCTCAGATGAGTGCCGATTCGCTGGCTCGTATTCGAAGCATCATGGATTCCAGGCAGCTCTCTGTGCCCGCCCAACCCAAGCACCCTGCCGGCAGCGACGTGCGATTTGAGGATGTGAGCTTTACCTACGAGGGCGCCGAAGCGCCTACCGTTAGCCATGTGAGTTTCAGCGTTCCCGCTGGTAGCACCCTCGCCTTGGTGGGTCCCTCGGGTGGCGGTAAGTCAACCTGCGCAAGCCTGATCCCGCGTTTTTGGGATGTTTCCTCGGGTCGAGTGCTCGTAGGCGGTGTGGACGTTCGCGATATGGATCCGCACGAGCTTATGGACCAGGTCGCCTTTGTGTTCCAGACCAACCAGCTGTTCCGGCAAACACTTGCCGATAACGTGCGCGCCTCCAAGCCTACGGCCACTGACGACGAAGTGCGTGCAGCTCTCTCCGCAGCTCAGTGCGACGACATTGTGGCCAAGCTCCCACAGGGCATCAATACCATGCTCGGCGCCGGCGGGGCGTATCTTTCGGGCGGCGAGGTCCAGCGCGTGGCACTCGCCCGCGCGATCCTTAAAGACGCGCCTATCGTGGTGCTCGATGAGGCCACGGCGTTTGCCGATCCCGAGAACGAGGCGCTCATCCAACGCGCCTTTAGCAAGCTGGCGGCGGGTCGCACGGTCATTATGATTGCGCACCGACTCTCGACTGTAGTGGGCGCAGACCAAATCGTGGTGCTCAACCAGGGCAGCGTGCAGGAGTCGGGTACCCATGCCGAGTTGCTGTCCCAAGAGGGCCTGTATGCCAAGATGTGGACCGAATACGAACAGGCCGCGAGCTGGAAAATCACTGCAGCGACCGCGGATGCCGCCGTCACGAAGGGAGGCGAGGCCTAAATGTTCGCCTCATTCCAAAAGAAGTATTTCCTATCCGATAAAGGCGTCGCCGGCGTAAAACGTGGCATTTTCTGGACCACGCTCACTAATCTCATTACCATGGCCGGCATGGGCTTTTTATTCCTGGTCATGGCCGGTTTTGTCGAACATCTCGCCATCGGCGCCGACCTGCCGGATGCCCTGCCGATTGTGGGCGGCCTCCTGGTCTTTTTTGTGTTGCTCTTTGCCTCTAACTGGCAGCAGTATTACTACACCTACTGCATCTTTTACGAGGAGTGCGGCAAGCAGCGTATGGAGATCGCCGAGCGCTTGCGCAAACTGCCGCTGTCGTTTTTTGGTCGTCGTGATCTGGCCGATTTAACCGAGACCATCATGGGTGACGTCCAGGCCATGGAGCACGCCTACAGCCACGTGCTGGGAGAGCTTTGGGGTGCCATCATCGCAAGCGCCATCGTGTTCGTGGCGTCGCTGTTCTTTTGCTGGCAGCTGGCGATCGCGGCGTTTTGGAGCGTTCCCGTGGCCTTTGCCGTGCTGTATCTAACACGCGGCCCCATGACTCCGGTGTTCGACCGCGTGCGTGCCGAGAAGGTCAAGGTTACCGAGGCAATTCAAGAGACGCTCGACTGCGTTCGCGAGATCCGCGCCACCAACCAGGAGGCCCATTATCTTGAGGGACTCAACGCCGTGATCGATGCCGAGGAGCGCGAGACCACCAAGGGCGAGCTCGCTAACGGGCTTTTGGTTAACTCCGCCTTTGCCATCCTGCGTCTGGGCATTGCCACCACGCTGGTCACGGGTGCCGCGATGGTCGCCTCCGGGCAGGTCGACTTTTTGGTGATGTTTGCCTTCCTGCTTATGGTGAGCCGTATCTATGCACCCTTTGACCAGGCCCTTATGCTCGTGTCGGAGCTGTTTGCCGCAGAGTCATCGGCCAAGCGCATGCGCTCCATCATGGAAGAGCCTGTGGCGCGGGGCAGCGAGAAATTTGAGCCTGTGGGTCACGATGTGGTGTTCGATCACGTGGCATTTGGCTATGGTGCGGGCGAGGACGGCCGTGCCGGCGAGAAAGTTCTTACCGATGTGAGCTTTACCGCCAAGGAAGGCGAGGTCACGGCGCTGGTCGGTCCTTCGGGTTCCGGTAAGTCTACGGTGAGCCGCCTGGCCGCGCGCTTTTGGGATGCTACCGAAGGCACGGTCACCGTGGGTGGCGTTGATGTTGCGAGCGTCGATCCCGAGGTGCTGCTGCGCGATTACGCCATTGTGTTCCAAGACGTGCTGCTCTTTGACGACACGGTGATGGGAAACATCCGCCTCGGGCGTCGTGATGCCACCGATGAGGAAGTGCTTGCGGCTGCGCGTGCCGCCAACTGCGACGAGTTTGTGAGCCGCATGCCGCAGGGCTACGACACCATGATCGGCGAGAACGGCTCCAAGCTGTCCGGCGGTGAGCGCCAGCGCATCTCTATCGCCCGCGCGCTGCTCAAAGATGCGCCCATCGTGCTGTTGGACGAGGCGACGGCGAGCTTGGATGTGGAGAACGAGACCGTGGTACAGCAGGCACTCTCCCGTCTGCTTGCAGGTAAGACGGTTGTTGTTATTGCCCATCGCATGCGTACGGTGGAAAATGCCGACAAAATCGTCGTGCTCAAGGATGGTGTGGTTGCCGAGCAGGGCGCTCCGGCGCAGCTCAAGGCGGCAGGTGGAGAATTTGCCCGTATGGTCGCACTGCAAAAGGAAGCGGCTGCCTGGCAGCTATAGGAATATGACAAAGGGACAGTCCCTTTGTCATATTGAGTCCATCCCCATAGTTTCCAAAAAGTTAGCCATTGTTGACCAAATAGTTATACTAAACTGTTCTCAAAAGCGTGCTCGAGCAAACTAATGAACTCGGGTGCTAAGGCACCATGCCGCGCTTGTGCGGCAAAAGGGAGAAGCAACATGAAGAAGTCGACGTTTAACACCCTGCTTGTCGGTGGCGGTTTTCTGCTTGGTACGGCCGGCATCAAGCTGCTCACCAGCGCTCCGGTAAAGAATGCCTGCGTGCAGGGCATTGCGTGCGGTATGCGCGTCAAGAATTGCTACCAGGACATGGTCGAGCAGGCCAAGGCCAATGTCGATGACATGGTTGCCGAGGCTGCCTACATCACCCAGAGCGAGGCCGCTGCTGACGAGGCAGCCGAGTAACGCTCCCAGGCACAAACTATGAGATTCTCGATTATCAGCGAGATCCCCGGCAGGACCCGTCTTCAATTGGCGGGTCCTGTGCCAGAGAGCGATCTCGATGCACTTCTTAAGCTTGGCGGCGACATCGATGGCGTGCACAAGGTGCGCGTGTATGGCCGCATTGGCCAGATGGCGCTGGAGTACGACGAGCCGCGTCGCGCGAGCGTGCTCGATGCCTTGGGCGCGCTCGATGCTCAAGCTATCGCCGATGCCAAGTCGGGCTACGTGATGCAACTCGAGCCGCGCAAGCACAAGCTCGTCATGGATCTTGCCACACTTATCGGCGCCCACTACGCGCGCCGCTGGTTCCTGCCTACGCCGCTGCGTGCGGTGTTTGTCGTGGCCGGTTACATGGCATTTTTGCGCGCTGCCCTTCATGAGCTGGCACAGCCGCGCCTGACCGTTCCTGTGCTCGACGCTTCGGCCATCGGCATTTCGTTCGTCAAGCGTGATGTCGACACCGCGGGCCAGACAATGTTCTTGCTCAACGTGGGCGAGCTGCTCGAGGACTACACTCGTGCCATGAGCGAAAACGAGCTCATCAACTCGCTGCTCGATGTGCCCGACAAGGCGCAAAAGGTTGTCGGCGACACCGAGGTAAGCGTTGCCGCGACCGAGCTCGAGCCCGGCGATTTGGTCGCCGTGCGCACTGGCATGTCCATTTGCATCGACGGTGTTGTCGAGCAGGGGAGCGCTATGGTCAACCAGGCGACCCTGACCGGCGAGCCGCTGGCCGTCGAGCGCAGCGTGGGCGACGATGTGTTCGCCGGTACCGTCGTGGAAGACGGCAGCATCTTGGTGCGCGTGCGCGCCAACACGGCGCAGACCAAGCTCCGCTCGATCGTCTCGCTCGTGCAGACGGCCGATTCGCTCAAGTCCGAGGGCCAGTCGCACATGGAAGACCTCGCCAACAAGATCGTCCCGTGGAACTTCCTGCTCGCGGGCCTGGTTGCGCTTACCACCCGCAGCCTCATCAAGACCTCGGCGGCACTGATGGTCGACTACTCGTGCGCACTCAAGCTCACGGGTTCCGTCGCCGTCATGACTGCCATGAGCGATGCTGCCAAGATGGGTGTTATGGTCAAGGGCGCCAAGTACTTTGAGTCGTTTGCCAAGGCCGACACCATTGTGTTTGATAAGACCGGCACGCTTACCGAGGCGCAGCCGCGTCTTGCCTGCGTGCTCACCACCGATGGTTGGAGCGAGGACGAGATTCTGCGCCTTTCCGCTTGCTTGGAGGAGCATTTTCCGCATCCGGTGGCGCGTGCCGTGGTCAACGCCGCCCGCGAGCGCGGGCTCGAGCACCGCGAGCGCCATGCCGCCGTCGAGTACATCGTGGCGCACGGCATCGCTTCGTCCATTGAAGGGCGTCGCGCCATCATCGGTTCCGCGCACTTTGTATTTGAGGATGAGAGCGCGCAGCTCGAGTCCGACATTAAGGAGCAAATCGAGTCCCAGATGCAGGGGCTGTCGCCGCTGTACCTGGCGGTCGATGGCACCGTTGTGGGCGTGCTCGGTATCGAGGACCCGCTTAAGCCCGGGGTTCGCGAGGCCATCGCCGACCTGCACGCGTTGGGCGTTAAGCACGTGGTCATGCTCACGGGCGACTCCGAGCGCACGGCCGAGCGCATTGCGCGAGAGGCGGGCGTCGACGAGTTTAAGGCCGAGCTGCTGCCCGAGGACAAGTACGCGTATGTGGAGCGCATAAAGAGTGAGGGGCGCCACGTTGCCATGGTTGGTGACGGCGTCAACGACTCACCGGCACTGGGCCTGGCCGACGTGGGCCTGGCAATGGGCGGCGGCAGCGACATTGCCAAGGAGGTCGCCGACATCATCCTGACCGATACGGATCTGGCCGCGATCGTGCGCCTGCGCCGCATGAGCCAGGGGCTTATCGACCGTCTGACGAGTTCGTATTCCAAGGTGATGCTCACCAACTCGGCGCTGTTGGCATTGGGTATTACCGGCATGATCACTCCGCAGGCGTCGTCACTGCTGCACAACGGCTCAACGATCGCCTACAGCCTGAGCAACGCGAAGGCTTATCTGCGTTAGCAGACGTGTTCGCCCACGTTATCTGGCCTGCGCCCAGACGGCATCGGTGTCGTCCAGGCGCAGGTCTTTTGCATTTGACCATTTGCTAGCTTCTTTATATATTGTTGCTAGCAAGGCTAGCAATTGAAGGGAGCGGAGTCGACGTGGGTGCTGTTAGCGGCATGGCGCAGGTGAACGTTCGCGTGGATCGCCAGGTCAAGAACCGTGCTGAGGAGGCGCTGCGGCTTTCGGGCGCTTCGCTGCCCGAGCTCATCAAAAAAGTCGTGGCCAAGGTCGCGCAGGGTGGCGGGCAGTGTGAGGAAGTGCTGTCTGCCGTTGATGGCCGGCAACAGACCGTCGCGCACGATACTCCGTTCGCCGCATCATGGGCAGCGGCAGACCGGCTTTATGCAGATTTGGGCATCGCTATGTCGCCCGTATCCGACGATCGCGATTGGGACACAATCTATTCCGAAGCCATGGACGAGCGCTATCGCCAAAAGGGGATGATCCTGTGAGCGGGGCTCCCCTCAAAATAATGGTGGATGCCAACGTATGGGTTGATTCGTTTTGCGCCGACCATGTCGAGTCGCTTGCCGCACGTGCTTTTATCGGACGGGCGACGGGGACGGGGGCGTTGCTGTTCTTCCCGGTGCATATCGCTAAAGACGTGCTGTACGTTGTCCAACACGAGCTGAAGCGTAGCGTTCTTGCCAGCGGGGGAGCGCTCGACGAGGCGTCTGCCCGTGCAATTGGCGATGCGGCGTTGGCGTTTGTTCGGAACATGACCGAAAACGCCACGGCCGTGGGCGCAGATGCGTCGGACCTTTGGCTGGCCGACAAATACTTAGCGCTCCATCGCGATTACGAGGACAACTTGGTGCTCGCCGCGTGCAAGCGCGCGCAGGTCGATTATTTGGTAACTAACGATCGCAAGCTGCTCGAACATGCCGATCTTGCAGCAAAGACCCCGCGCCAAATGATGCCGATTCTGGCTTTGGCCGAACGCGGCGGCGCGGCTATCGGTTGACGCGAACTGTTTGCGGGCCTCTTGGACGACGATGCGCCAAGAGGCCCGCGTCTGCTATTTACAAAAGCGCGGCCTTAATGGCGGGGCTTTCTGCGAGCTGCTCGGCTGCCTTTTCGTCGGAGCTGTCGAGCGCGGCCAGGCTGCGGTAGACCCACTCGTTGACCTGGGTGTTCTTGACGCCTGCGGTCTGCATAAGGGCGCCTACCTCGCGGATTGCTGCGAACAGATCGGCTTTGGGACCCGCGAGCTCGACCTCGATGCCGTGGTAGGCGGTCACGCCGCGGTTCTCACTCACGTGGTCGATAAAGCCCTCGATGGTCTCAAGCTGCTGGGCGAGAGCTGCATCATCGTCAGCGTCCAGCGCGACGAGTGCGTTCGAAACCGTGAGGGCGGGATGTCCGCAGGGGACAAAGCCTTCGATGACATCCATAGCTTCGGTAATGGTTGAGCCCAGGCCTGCGAGGGCATTGACGAGCTGCTGCTTGGTATCCATAACGGTCCTTTCGACGGGTCAATTTTGCTTGGCGAAAATATACGTGACGCGATCGGTAGCAAAAGTGCGAAGTGCGGCGCACATTGGGGTCTTCACAGCTCGTGCATAGAACAGCTGTCCGCTTTCAGAACGTGGTAAGATAACACTCCACAAGCGGGGCTCGCCCTGCATGTTCCTTGAAAAGTCGACGCGTGTTGGGCGCTCGTGCCCAATGCCATCCAGACTTTCCCGACATTCGGGGGCGACTGGTTTCGACACGATAGCTTTGAGAGAGGAAGCAAGCCGAGGTCTCCTCGCCTCGTTAAACAGGGGTACCGTCAAATTGAATTGACAACAACTCTTCTTTTGAGCCTATGGCTCTCGCTGCTTAGTTTATAGCGGCGCGTCAACCCGGTGATTTCCCCGACACCGGCGCGACGTCATTTTAGGGGAATGCTCCTGCGCACGTAATCGGTATGGCGCGGGCTAAGACCGAACCGGTTGGGATGCCGCGAGCGTGTCGCTGCGCGCAAAGCGTCCGAGACTAAACCAGCGACTGAGCTTGGAGATGCCAATCAGGGGGCTTTCGTGGACCGGAGTTCGATTCTCCGC
>URJD01000076.1 GCA_900548075.1 uncultured Collinsella sp. | reverse complement strand
TGTTCGTAGCGTCGTTCTCGAGCCACATCCATCGTTTGCAGCAGATCTGCGATGCTGCCCGCAAGTGCGGCCGTAAGGTCGTTGTGACCGGTCGCTCCATGCTCACGAACACCCGCGTGGCGCGCGAGCTGGGCTACCTCAACATCGACGATGCCGATATTATCGATGCCTTTGATATCGATAATTTGCCTGACGACAAGATTGTCGTCATGTGCACCGGTTCGCAGGGCGAGCCGCTGTCGGCCCTGTCCCGCATGGCCAATGGCGAGCACAAGACGCTCTCCATCCACGAGGGCGATACCGTTATCCTCTCGGCAACTCCTGTTCCCGGCAATGAGAAAGCCGTCCAGCAGGTCGTCAACAGCCTGGCCAAGCTCGGCTGCGACGTGTGGGATAAGAACCGCGCCCTCGTTCACGTTTCCGGTCACGGTAGCCAGGAGGAGCTCAAGCTCCTGATGGCCATGGCCAAGCCTACATACTTTATGCCGGTTCACGGTGAAGCCGTGCATCTGCGCGCCCATGCCCAGCTGGCCCGCAAGATGGGTCTCAAGGACGATCATATCTTTATCCTCGACAACGGCGACACGCTCGAGATGCGCGGCGGTATCGTTAAGCGCGGTACGCCCGTCGAGTCCGGCGTCGTTTACGTCGACGGCCTGCGCATCGGCGATACCGACCCCATCGTCTTGCGTGATCGTCAGAAGCTCGCCAACGACGGTATGGTTACCGCTGTTGCCATCGTCTCGCTCAAGCACAAGAAGATCGAGGCCATCGAGTTCTCGGGCCGCGGCGTCTCGTTTGCCATCGACGACCAGTTCTCCGAGGATGCCTCCGCGTCCATCATGAAGACGATCGAGAAGGGCAAGTTCAGCTTTACGAGCAGCGGTTCCGATGCCATTCGCAAGGCCGTGCGCGACTCGCTCTCCAACTTTATCTGGAGCCGTACGCGCACTCGTCCGATGATCATCCCGGTCGTCATGGAGGTTTAGTTTGGCGCGCGGATCTGCACAAAACGCCAAAGGCAATAAGGCCAACAACCAACCGGCATCTGCTAAGGGTGCCGGTTCCCATCTGCGTGCCAATAAGGGCCACGAGTCCGAGTTCGATGATTTCGAGCCCTTGGTCGAGCCCTCGGCCAACCGCGATATCGCCGGCGTGGTCATTGCCGTTTTGGCGATCGCGTCCTTTATTGCCGTGATTTCGCCGGCGACTGCGCCCGTTACGGCTGCGGTTGCCGGTTTCTACCACTTGGGCTTTGGTCTGGGCGCCTACGTGCTGCCGATCGTCATTTTGCTGTTTGCCGCCACGCTCTTTTTAGGCGAGGACTCGCCGCTCAACGCGCGCTCTGTTGCGGGCGGCGCCGTGGTCTTTATCGCCGTCGTCTCCATTCTTTCGTTGATGGTGCCAGGTACGAGCGACTCGTGCGACCTTATGTTCACGCCGCAAAATCTGTCCGCCTCGGGTGGCTACATCGGTGCGTTTATTGCGAGTGCGCTGCAAAATGCCCTGGGTAAGCCTATCGCGATGGTAGTCCTGCTGGGCCTTGTCGTCGTGGGCTTGGTCATCATTGGCTTTTCGGTGGGCGGCGTTTTGCGCTCTGCCCGCGACCGTGCGGCAGATTTTGCCGAGCGCCGTCGTGCCGACGTCAACGCGAGTCCGTGGGGTGACGACGAAGCTCTGTCGGTGCCCGGCGTTGCCCGTCCGCACCTGAGCATTCTTCGTCAAAAGGGTTCCGATGCTGCCGTGACCACGGTCATGGGCAACGATGCGGACCCGGTTTTGGACGATGACGACGAGGATGAGGATCCGTTTGTCGACGTGTCCGATGCCGTGGAGGCCGAGCGCGCTAAGACGACGCTGCTACCACGCCGTCATGCCAAGAAGGGCAAGACGGTTCCCAAGCTCAATACGAGTGAGCCCGACCCGTCTTGGTCCGAGAGCGAGATTGAGCTCACCGAGGGCGATGACGAGGACGACGAGGCTCCGATTGAGATCGCAAAGACAACTTTGCTGCCGCGTCGCCATGCAAAGCGCGACCAGGTAACCGGTCAGCTTTCGATGGAAGACGACCCCGATAAGATCGACGAGTCCGAGCCGCCGTTTGCCGTGAATCCTGTCTCGGCAGCACCTCAGATCCCCGACTTCTTGAAGCATCCCAAGGTTGCCGATGCGCCTGCCTTGAGTGCTGTCGAATCGGCTGCGGCTAGCGACGGGGGAGCGGACGGCGGCGCCGCAGATAACGAGGGCGAAGAAGAGGACGGCCTCAAACTTCCGCCACTTGAGATTCTGCATGCCAACCCGCAGTCGGCTTCCGCCGCGTCTTCGGATAAGGAGCTGGAGCAGACCGCTGAGTCGCTGCAATCCACCTTGCTTGAGTTTGGCCGCAGTGCCCGCGTGGTCGGCTGGATCGCCGGCCCCACGGTGACGACCTTTAAGCTGCAACCTGGCGAGGGCGAGCGCGTGAGCAAGATTTCGAGCCTCGAGGACGATATCGCGCTATCGCTTGCTGCCCAGTCGGTGCGTATCTTTGCCCCGATCCCCGGCACCTCGCTCGTGGGCATCGAGATTCCCAACCGCAAGCGCCAGAACGTCAATCTGGGCGACGTACTGCCCTATGTGAAGGGCGGTCCGCTCGAGCTTGCCATCGGCCGCGATGCCGAGGGTACGCCGGTCGTCGCCGACCTCGCCAAGATGCCCCACCTGCTGATCGCCGGTACCACGGGTTCTGGTAAGTCGGTCATGATCAACTCCATCATCACGACTCTGCTCATGCGCGCTCTCCCCGAGGACGTTCGCCTGATCATGGTCGACCCCAAGCGCGTCGAGCTTGCGGGCTATAACGGTCTGCCGCATCTCTATGTGCCCGTGGTGACCGAGCCCAAGCAGGCCGCGAGCGCTCTGCAATGGGCCGTGTCCGAGATGGAGCGACGCCTGAAGGTCTTCGAGCGTCTCAACGTGCGTAAGATCTCGACCTACAACGAAAAGCAGGCCGCCGGCGAGTTTGAGCATTACGACAACCCGCCGCAAAAGATGCCCTACCTGGTCATCATCATTGACGAGCTCTCGGACCTGATGATGGTCGCCGGTAAGGATGTCGAGGCCTCGATCGTGCGTATTGCACAGCTGGGCCGTGCCGCCGGTATTCATCTTATTGTGGCCACCCAGCGCCCCAGCTCCAACGTGGTGACGGGCCTCATCAAGGCCAACATCACCAACCGCATCGCCTTTAACGTCGCCACGGGCATCGACTCGCGCGTCATCATCGACCAGATGGGTGCCGAAAAGCTCACCGGTTTGGGCGACATGCTGTTCTCTAAGGTCGACTGGGGCAAGCCTCGCCGTATCCAGGGCTGCTTTGTCTCGGATGACGAAATCAACGAGATTGTCGAGTTCGTCAAGTCGCAGAGCGAGCCCGACTACCACGAGGAGATCCTGTCTGCCGTGGCGCCCGCTTCCATGTCCATGGCGGGTGGCGGCGGCATTGTCCGCACCGGAGTCGCCGAGCCGCAAGACGATGATCCTCTCATTTGGGAAGCCGCCCATATTGTGGTGGAATCGCAGCTTGGCTCCACATCTGGCCTGCAACGCCGTCTGAAGGTTGGCTATGCACGTGCCGGGCGTATTATGGACATGCTGGAAGAAAAGGGTGTCGTCGGACCGCCCGACGGTTCCAAGCCGCGCGAGGTCCTGTTGGACGAGGAGGGGCTTGCCGCGCTGGAATCTGTCGACGCCGAGATGGCACGTGAAGATCGTGAGTTTGGAGGATTCTGATGGCTGCACGCTTTGGTGACATGCTGCTCGAGCAGCGTCGCCGAATGGGCCTTTCCATTCAGCAGGTCGCCAACACCATCAAAATCAGGCCGCAGATCATCGAGTTTTTCGAGACCGGTAACTTTGCTTCGATGCCGCCGCGCGGCTATGCGCAGGGCATGATTTCGAGCTATGCTCGCTTTTTGGGCCTCAATCCGCGCGAGGTCGTCAATGCCTACTTTGACGACCTGATGGCATACGAACGCGAGACGTCGCAGCAGGGCGGTCGTTTTCAGGACGCCGCCGGCTACGTCAATTCGCGTTCCTCGGTCGATAACGGGCGCTTCCTGATGGTTCAGGGCGGTCGTTCGACCCGCTATGGACAGCGTCCTCAGCAGGCCGGTTATATTACCGAGACGGGTTCGGGCGAGGAGATTCGCTCACAGCGTGACCGGTTCCGCAGTACGCCGATGCCCGAGGACCGTGCACTTCCCGCTGCCCGCGGCGTGGCGCGTGACCCTCGTGCCGGCTACGGCGACGGCGGCTATTCCGATCGCGGTTACCGTGGTGCCTCTACGGGACGCTCTCGCGGTGGCTATGCGGATGCCGATACCACGCAGGTGACGCCGCGTCTCCGCTCTCAATCACAGCCGTATGGCCAGCGCTCTTCGGCTCCGCGTTCGGGCCAGCGTGGCTATCAAGGCCGCGGTGAACTTGCGCCCCGCTCGGGTCAGCGCAGCCTTCAGGGCCAGGGTGGCTATCGCGGCCGTTCCGATAGCAATCGTGGTCGTATGCCTCAGGGAGGCGGCCGCAGCAGTTCCAGTCGTGGACGCGGCGGATCACGTACTCCTCAAAACACCGGGCTCGATCCGCGTATCGTCTACACCGGCATCGGCGCCGTTGCGCTGCTGTTGATTGTGCTCATCGTGGTGCTTCTGCGCGGCTGCGCATCTTCGGCGCCCGAGACCACGCCCGAGACGCCCACTGCCACCAAGACGACGACTAAGAAGTCTTCTAAGAAGACCGAAACGGTCGACAAGGACGAAGACGCCGATGAGGCGACGGATGAGTCGACTGATTCGGACGCTACCAAGACGACGGCCAAGAAGGAAGAGAACGAGGTTACGAAGGTCAAGGTCTCCGTTGCCAAGGGAAAGACCGCGTGGATTGAGGTCAAGGTCGACGGCAAGTCGGTCTATGGCGCCCAGGCGACTGGCCCCTTTGAGCAGGAGTACACGCCCGAGTCCTCGATCGAGATCACCACGTCCAAGCCTTCCGATGTCACCGTTACCAAGAACGGTGAAAAGGTCCGTTACGATACCAAGACCTCCGGCGTGGCGCGTGTGACGATCACCGTTCCCAAGAAGGAGACGACTGATTCCGAGAATGGTGAAAGTTCTGATGGTACCGACACCACCGATGGTACCGATACCACCGACGGTACCGATGCCCAGTCCACGGATGGCGCCGATACCGCAACTGACGGTCAGACGTCCACCGATTCTACCGACTATTCGTACGATAGCTACTAAGCCGCTCGTACGCGAAAGGAAACATCATGGCTAAAGATTCCAGCTTCGACGTCGTGTCCGAGGTCAACATGCAAGAGGTCGACAACGCCTTCCAGCAGACCACGCGCGAGATTTCCCAGCGCTATGACCTTAAGGATTCCGGCGCCACGATCGAGCTTTCGAAGGGCGACAAGCTCTTTACGATCAACGCCCCGGCCGACTTTGTCTCCAAGCAGATTGTCGACGTGCTGAGCTCCAAGCTCATCAAGCGCGGCATCGACCTCAAGGCTGTCTCGTGGGATGCTCCGCAGGCGGCATCGGGCGGCACCGTGCGCGTGCTCGGCCATATCGTCGAGGGTATCGACCAAGCGACCGCCAAGAAGATCAACAAGGACATCAAGGACCAAAAGCTCAAGGTCAAGGTGACCATCGAGGCCGACAAGCTGCGTGTTTCCTCTGCTTCGAAGGATGCGTTGCAGACCGTGATCCAGTTCCTGCGCGATCAGGACTACGGCCAGCCGCTGCAGTTCACCAACTACCGCTAATATCATTCGAAAGGACCGCTCTCCAACATGGATACACCGTTGGGCTCCGTGCTCTACATCACCCTCGGGTGCGCTAAGAACGAGGTTGACACCGACCGCATGCGTTCTCTTTTGACCGCTGCAGGCTACGAGGAAGCATTCGACCCGCAGGATGCCGATATCGCCATCGTCAATACATGCTCGTTCCTTGCCTCCGCAACGTCCGAGAGCATCGAGACCACGCTCGAGCTCGCCAACGAGGTTCAGGACGGCGTTCGTTCTTGCCCCATCGTCATGTGCGGCTGTGTGCCGTCGCGCTATGGCGACGACCTGCCTGACGAGCTGCCCGAGGTCGCTGCCTTTGTGAAGGCCGACGAGGAGGACGGCATCGTGGCGGTCATCGATGGCGTACTGGGTGTCGAGCGTGAGATCGCAGCCTATATTCCGCAGGTCAAGCGCACTGTCGAGGGCGCTGTCGCCTACGTCAAGATCTCCGATGGCTGCAATCGTTTTTGCAGCTTCTGCATGATCCCCTACATTCGCGGTCGCTATCATTCGCGCAATGCTGAGAGCATTATCTCCGAGGTGCGCGACCTGGTTGCCGGCGGTGTGCGCGAGATCGTGCTGATCGGCCAGGACACGGGTATTTGGGGCACCGACTTTGCCGACGAGGACGTCGCCGAGGGCTCGCCGCGCAATCTGGCACAGCTGCTGCGTGCCGTCGCTGAGGCCGTGCGCCCGCACAACGTCTGGGTCCGCGTGCTCTACCTGCAGCCCGAGGGCATGACTGACGAACTCATCGAGACGATACGCGATACGCCCGAGGTGCTGCCCTATATCGATATCCCCGTGCAGCACTGCGACGCGCGCATCCTCAAGGCCATGCGTCGCTCCGGTTCGCGCCAGGAGCTCGAGGACCTGTTCCGCGACCTTCGCGAGCGCATCCCCGGTATCGTGATTCGCTCCACGGCCATGGTCGGCTTCCCGACCGAGACCGACGACGAGTTTCGTGATCTTATCGACTTTATGGACACCGTCGGCTTTGACTACACGAGCGTCTTTGCCTACTCGCAGGAGGAGGGCAGCCTGGCCGCTAAGATGGAGGGTCAGGTCGACGAAGAGGTCAAGCTCGAGCGCGCCCAGGAGGCCATGGACCTGGCCGAGTCGCTCGGTTTTGCCGCCACCGCCGCACATGTGGGCGAGCGCGCCCAGGTGATCGTCGACGGTATCGAAGAGACCGAGGATGGCGCCGAGCTGATCGGCCATGCCTGGTTCCAGGCGCCCGATTCCGATGGCGCGGTGCATCTGGACGCCAGCGAGGCGTCCGTGGGCGATATTCTGACTGTCGAGTTTACCGATAGCTTCTGCTATGAGCTTATCGGCCATGTTGTGGAGTAGGAGAGCATCGTGGCAAACGAGAGCAATAAGGAACTGACGAGTGTTTGGACGCCCGCCAACATCGTGACGTGCGTTCGCATCGTTTTTATCCCGGTGTTCATGATCGTGTCGGCGCTTTCTCACACGAGTGTTGCCGGTACGGATTGGAGCACCTTCGACGGCCCGCTCGCCGCCGCTGCCTTCATTCTGTATGTGATCCTGTCGTGCACCGATAAGGTCGACGGTTATCTGGCGCGTTCGCGCAACGAGATCACCGACTTCGGTAAATTCTTGGACCCCATCGCCGATAAGCTGCTCGTGTTCTCGGCCCTGCTGCTGTTCTTGGATTTTGGCGCGGTGACCGTGTGGTCCGTGTTCATTATCCTGTTCCGTGAGCTTCTGGTGAGCGCCCTTCGCATGGTCGCGAGTGCGGCCGGTGTGGTCGTTGCGGCCGATAAGCTCGGCAAGTACAAGACGGCGACCACGATGGTCTCCATCTGCGGTTACCTGTGCGTTTTTGCTATGGCCGGCTTGCACCTTGGCCCGGTGGCGCTGACGCTCGGCATCTACTCGGTGTCGCGCTTCCTGTATGCCGTTGCCGTTGTCTTGACCGTTATCTCGGGCGCCCAGTACTTCTGGAACTGCCGCAAGATCGTCTTTTCGGTCTAGGTCCTGGTGGGTATGACGGACTCTTTTGAGCAGATTTCCGCACATAACGAGGAGCTGGCGCGCGATATCGTCGAGCGCGCGAGCGCTCGGGGTGTGACGGTTTCGACGGCTGAGTCGCTGACGGCGGGTATGATCGCCTCGACGATTGCGGATATCCCGGGCGCCTCGGCGGTGCTGCGTGGCGGTGCGGTGACCTACTGCGATGAGATTAAGCATCGCGTGCTGGGTGTTGAGCAGGAGACGCTCGACCGCTACACCGCGGTGTCGCATCAAACTGCGCGCGAGATGGCGTCGGGTTCGCTGGAGCTGTACCAGAGCGATATTGCCGTGAGCGCGACGGGCTATGCCG
>URJD01000075.1 GCA_900548075.1 uncultured Collinsella sp. | reverse complement strand
CAGGTAGAGCTGGTCGATGTGCTTCTCCTGGCAAAGCTCCATCAGGGCGGACATCATGTCGGATGCTGCCATCTTACTTTCCTTCCTTCGCGGGCTTGAAGTCGTAGGTGGGCTTCAACTTGCACTTTTTAACATCAGAGAAATCGAGGGTAACGGACTCGCCGCCCTCGAGCTCGAGGGTCACGTTCGTCTCGGTGGCGGCGGCAATCTTACCGGCGTACTTGCGACGGCCCTCGGTGGCGGTGGAGGTGAGCTCGCAGTTCTCGCCCACAAAGCGGGTAAAGTCGCACGGGCGGCGCAGCGGGCGCGCCATACCCGGGCTCGACACCTCGAGCGTATAGCTCGAAGAGATGGGGTCGAGCTCCTCAATCACATCGCCGACCCACTTGGTGTTGGCCGTGACGTCGTTGAGCGACAGGCTCTGACCCTCGGCACCCTCGATACGCACGCGCACGCAGGGGGCCTTGGTGGCACCCACGAGCTCGACGTCGACGATGTCGACATCGTGCTGGGGAGCGACGGCCTCGAGCGCGTCGATGATCGCCTGCTCGGTCTTGGTCTTGACCATTGCGGCACCTCCATCCATACAAAAAAGAAGCGGGGCCGAAACCCCACTTCTTTCAATTACAACTTCATTTGCAAGCAAACTATACCAATAGCTGCGGAAACGCGCAAGCACAGTACGAATCTGCAGGTCAGCGTGCGCACAGGTTCTCCACAAGAAGAGGACAATTGACCGAAGAGCCCCATGCGGAGCAACCTCAACAGTCCCAAAACGGGCCATGCGTCCCAGCGTGCCGACCGAATCGGGCCCTATGGGCATTCCATCCCTGGGCGCACATCGGCCAGACTAGAGCTGAGAGGCATTCTGTAGCGAGAAAGCCTGCCGCACGCATTGACCGCACAACCTTCCAGTATCTCTACGGCAAGGAGGATCCATGGAACGCCTAGGCACCCTCTGCGCGACCGCGCTCGTCGTCGCTGCCTGCTCGTTCGCTCTGACGGGCTGCAACAACATCGATGGCAAAACCGGAACATGCGAACCGGATCGTGGCAGCACCAAAGCCATCGAGAAAACCGAACCCCCGGTAAGCTTCGACAAAATAGACGAAGACATCGACGATCCCCAGGGCTTAGGTCCCGACCCTCAAGAACAGTTCCCTATCGACCTTGAGGCAGACGAGAACGTCCATGTTACCTGCGTGGGCAAGGACACCGACGGCTACGGCGACGCCGCGCTCGTCTTTACGGTAACCAACAACACCGGTGTCGACATGATGTTTGGCGATGCGGACTCCTATGCCTACGTCAACGGCGTGGTCCGCGATGTGCGCATGCGCCAGCAGGTCGCAGCGGGCGAGGAAACGCGCGCCATGCTCACCTTTGTAGGCACCTTCGACGACCCGGACTTTGATGTAAACAACGACCTCAACGACATCTGCCTCAATATCTGGATGTTCGAAGAGGCAACGGGCAACGTTTACTTTAGGGACCTGGTACACATCCCGTAGAAGACGGTGCGACGCACTGACTAAGCAGGTCATACAACACAAAACGAGGGACGACCCAACCGGATCGCCCCTCGTCTTTTATGCGTCAGTTAAGCGCGCAGTGCTTACTTGACCACCAGGTTGACCAGCTTGCCGGGCACGCAGATGGCCTTGACGACTGTCTTGCCCTCGAGCCACTTGGCGACGGCGGCCTCGGCGGCAGCCTGCATATCCTCATTGGAGGCATTGCGGGCCACCTCGACGCGGCCGCGGACCTTGCCGAGCACCTGGACGACGATCTGCACCGTATCCTCGATGGACTCGGCCAGGTCGAACTCGGGCCAGGCGGCGGTGTAGGCGTTGCCCTCGCAGCCGAGAGCCTCGTGCCACAGCTCGTCGGCCCAGAACGGGCAGATGGGCGCCAGGACGCTCACGATGTCCTTGGCCACGCCGTAGCACAGGGCCTTGTCGCGGTCAACGCCCTCGGTGGCGTTGAGGTAGGCGCTCGCCGCGTTGACGAGCTCCATGACGGCCGAGATGGCGGTGTTGAACTGGCCGCGATCGAAGTCCTCGGTGCACTTGGCGATGGTGCGGTGACGCTCGCGATAGAGCTTCATCGCGACCTCGTCGAGCGCGGACTTGTCGAAGGCCACGTTGGCGTCGCCGGACTGGACGAGCTGCCAAACGATACGCCAGGCGCGCTTGATGAAGCGGTTGGCGCCCTCAACGGCCTTGGGGTCCCAGTCGAAGTCCTTCTCGGGCGGGGCGATAAACAGGATCGCCAGACGCATGGTGTCGGCGCCGTAGGGCTCGATGACCGAGCTCGGGGGCACGACGTTGCCCTTGGACTTGGACATGGTGTCGCCGTTCTCGTCCTTGACCATGCCCTGGCACAGCAGGTTGGTGAAGGGCTCGTCCACACTCAGCAGGCCCAGGTCGCGCAGTGCCTTGGTAAAGAAGCGGCTGTAGAGCAGGTGCAGAATGGCGTGCTCGATGCCGCCGATGTAGTTATCGACGGGCATCCAACGGTCGGCCGCCTCGCGGGAGAAGGGCAGCTCGGTGTTGTGCGGGTCGGTATAGCGCAGGTAATACCAGCTGGAGCAGGTGAAGGTGTCCATGGTATCGGTCTCGCGCTTGGCCGGGCGGCCGCAGACCGGGCAGGTGGTCTCGTAGAACTCCTTGCACTCGGCGAGGGTCTCGCCGGCGCCCAGGTCCAGGTTCTCGGGCAGCGTTACCGGCAGCTGATCCTCGGGCACGGGCACGATGCCGCAGTGCTCGCAGTGGATAGCCGGGATGGGGTTGCCCCAATAGCGCTGGCGGCTGATGAGCCAGTCGCGCAGACGGAACTCGACCTTGCGACGGCCGCAGCCCATGGCCTCAAGGTCGGCCACAATCGCAGCCTCGCCCTCGGAGTGCTTGCCGCCACGCATGCCGGTGTACTTGCCGGACTGAACGAGCGTGCCCTCGGCAGCATGGGCGCAATCCCAGTCGACGGTCTCGGCATGGAAGGTATCAATGGTCTCGCCGCTGGCCTCGACGGCAGCGCGGTCGTCATCGTCCAGGATAATCGGCACAATAGGCAGGTCGTACTTGCGGGCGAACTCAAAGTCGCGCTGGTCGCCGCAGGGAACGGCCATGACGGCGCCGGTGCCGTAGTCGGCAACGACGTAGTCGGCAACCCACACGGGGACCTTCTCGCCGTTGACCGGGTTCACCACGTAGCGGCCGGTAAAGGCACCGTGCTTCTCGAGGGTGCCCTGGGCACGCTCGACGGCGGAGAAATGCTTGGAGTCCTCGACGATCTTGGTCACGGCCTCCTCGTACTCCGTACCCTCGACGAGCTCGTGCAGACGAGCGTACTCGGGGGCCAGGACAAAGAAGGAGACACCGAAGAGCGTATCGGCACGCGTGGTGAAGACGGTGATCTTGCCCTCGTCGCCCTCGATGGGCTCGCCATCCTGGTCGCACAGGGTAAAGTCGACCTCGGCGCCCTCGGAGCGACCGATCCAGTTGGCCTGCATCTGCTTGACGCGCTCGGGCCAGCCGGGGAGCTTCTCCAGATCATCGAGCAGCTCCTGGGAGTACTCAGTGATCTTGAAGTACCACTGCTCAAGGTCGCGCTTCTCGGGCTCGGTGCCGCAGCGCCAGCACTTGCCCTCGGTGACCTGCTCGTTGGCCAGAACGGTCTTGCAGGTGGGGCACCAGTTGACCGGGTTCTTCTTACGGTAGACCAGGCCCTTTTCCCACAACTTCTCAAAGATCCACTGACCCCAACGGTAATAATCGGGGCTGCAGGTCTTGACCATGCGATCCAGATCGTAGGAGAAGCCCATGCGCTTCATCGTGGCGAGCGCCTGGTCCATGTTCTTATACGTCCAGGCGGCAGCCTGCGTGTTGTGCTTGATGGCGGCGTTCTCGGCAGGCAGGCCAAAGGCGTCAAAGCCGATGGGGTGCAGAACATCGTAGCCGCGCATGCGGGCCTGACGGGCCATGGCATCGCCGATGGTATAGTTGCGCGCGTGGCCCATGTGCAGATCGCCCGACGGATACGGGAACATCTCGAGCACGTACTTCTTGGGCTTGCTAGCGTCGGTGTCGACGGCAAAGAGGTTGGAGTCCTCCCAGGCCTTCATCCACCTGGACTCAATGGCCTGCGCGTCGTAGGCAGGAATCTCGTCCTTATGATCTGTGCAATCGCACATATCAGCTCCTTTGTTATCTCGGTTGGGGCGAGGCGTTCTTACCTTTGCTCGCTGCTGCGGACAGTCCTGCTCGCACGAAGAGCACATTAAGTGCTCTTCGGCTCGTGCGGAACTTGCAGCGAGCAAAGGTAAGAACACCCCACCACATCGTTAACTCGCATGATGATAGCAAATACAACAAGCGAGATGCCTGCGACTTGCATGCATCTCGCTTTATCTAAATAACGTGGTTGATACTCAACCTTTATGTGCAGCTCTTATCCTATCGATAAGACACAGACTGCTGAGAGTCTTTCACGACAACGTCGTGGGCGCCGCCTTCGACGATGGAGGTGGAGCTGACCAGGGTCAGGCGTGCCTTTTCCTGGAGCTCGGGGATCGAGAGGGCGCCGCAGTTGCACATCGTGGACTTGACCTTGTAGAGCGTGCCGCCCACGCCGTCCTTGAGGGAACCGGCATAGGGAACGTAGGAGTCAACGCCCTCGACGAAGCTGAGCTTCGCCGCGCCGCCCAGGTCGTAGCGCTGCCAGTTGCGAGCACGCGCAGAACCCTCGCCCCAGTACTCCTTCATGTACTGGCCGTTGACGTTGACGCGCTCGGTCGGGCTCTCGTCAAAGCGGGCGAAGTAGCGACCCAGCATCATAAAGTCGGCACCCATAGCAAGGGCGAGCGTCATGTGGTAGTCGTATACGATACCGCCGTCGGAGCACACGGGCACGTAAACACCGGTCTCCTCGTAGTACTCGTCACGGGCGCGGCAGACGTCGATCAGCGCGGTGGCCTGGCCACGACCGATACCCTTGGTCTCGCGAGTGATGCAGATGGAACCGCCGCCGATACCGACCTTGATGAAGTCGGCACCGCAGTCGGCCAAGAAGCGGAAGCCCTCGGCGTCGACGACGTTACCGGCACCGACCTTGACATCCTCGCCGTAGTTGGCGCGGATCCACTCGATGGTGCGCTTCTGCCACTCGCTGAAGCCCTCGGAAGAGTCGATGCACAGGACATCGGCGCCGGCCTCGATGAGCAGCGGCACGCGCTCGGCATAGTCGCGGGTGTTGATACCGGCGCCGACCATATAGCGCTTGTCGTTATCGAGCAGCTCGTTGGGGTTGGTCTTGTGGCTGTCGTAGTCCTTGCGGAAGACGATGCCCATGAGGTGATCGTTGTCGTCGACGATGGGAAGAGCGTTGAGCTTGTTGTCCCAGATGACGTCGTTGGCAACCTTGAGGCTGATGTTCTTGTCGCCCACGATAAGCTGCTCACGCGGGGTCATGAACTCGGAGACCTTCTTCTGGTGGTCATCGCGGCTGGGGCGATAGTCACGGCTGGTGACGATGCCCAGGAGCTTGCCCTTGGGAGTGCCATCGTCGGTGACCGGCATGGTGGAGTGGCCGGTCTTCTCCTTGAGCTCGATGACCTGCTCCATGGTCATGTCGGGGGTCAGCGTGGAATCGGACTGAACGAAGCCGGCCTTGTGATCCTTGACGGCCTTGACCATAGCGGCCTCGGACTCGGCGCTCTGGGAACCGTAAATGAAGGACAGACCACCCTCGGTAGCGAGCGCGACACCCATGTCGACGCCCGAGACGGACTGCATGATGGCGGAAACCATGGGGATGTTCAGGGTGATTGCCGGCTTCTCACCGCGCTTAAAGCGGGTCAGCGGCGTCTTAAGAGAGACGTTGTTGGGGATGCACTGCGAGGACGAGTAGCCAGGGACCAGCAGATACTCCGAAAACGTGTGGGACTCACCGGGAAAGAACGTAGCCATGTTTCTCCTTTTTCCATGCGACCGGTCGGCTGCAGGCCTCGTAGGACCCAGCCCAACCTTGGGCGCCCAATACTGGGGAAGTATCTTAACGCACTTTGACTGCTACAATGCATGATTTAAGAAGAGCACACGAGGGTTTGACGCAGGCTTTGCGTTTACCCAGCAAACACTTTAGCGGGGAGACGTGGAGCACATGGAGTACAAGACGACGGCAAAGCTGGTCATTCAAGCGTGCGACAAAGACCTGCCGGGCGTGTTCGGCCATGGCTGTGTCTTGCTGCTGCAGGGCATCGCCCGCGAGCACTCGCTCAACCGCGCCGCCAAGAGCATGGGCATGGCGTATTCCAAAGCCTGGCGCATTGTGAACGAGGCGGAAGGCCAGCTGGGCTGCAAGCTCATCGAGCGCGACGGCGCCCGCGGATCCACCCTCACTCCCGCCGGCGAGCGAGCCATTGCGGTCTACGAGGAGTTGCAGGCCGACATCAACAACATCATTGCCACCAAAGCAAACGACCTCATCGCAAGTATTAAAAAGTAGCTAATTTACGAAGGGCGTTGTCCAGGGTGGACGCTACAACCAAGGGGTCGTCGGTGCCGGCGAAGAGGCGGATGGTGCTCCCCTGCTTGCCACGTGGGGCAGAAAGGCGCGTCGTTGCGCCGCCAGCGGGCGATGTACGAAACTCCCCCGGCAAAGCATCGAACAGCTCGCCCGCGCTACGCTCGATAAGGTCAAATTCAACTGCCGGGCCAAAGCCGTGCTCGAGGATTCCCGTTGCAACCGCATGGTCGGGATGCGAGCTCAGCCCAGGATAGCGCACGTTGCGCACCATCTCGTTGGCGGCCAGATACTCTGCCAGCGCACGGGCACGGTCGAAGTGTGCCTGCATGCGGACATCGAGCGAGTCCAGTCCCCGCTCCAGCACAGCGGCCTCGCCAGCAGGCAAATTAAGCTTGGCCAAGCCGCAGCCCTCAAGCAGGGCATGTGCGCACTCGGCAGCAGCATCCACACGATGGCGCTTGAGCTGCGAGCGCGCCACCAAAGCAGCAACGAGCTTGCGTGGAGCCTTACCGGCACACACGCGGTCGAGCGCCTCGAGCGACAGCACGGCACCCAGCCGCAGCGGATCGCAGCCAAAAGCCGACGCCACGGTGTTGTCAACAACCAGCAGCGCATGGGCCTCACGCGCCGCCCGACCCAGCGCACGCAGATCGGGCACACGCAGACCAAACCCGCCGATGGAGTTAACGAACCACCACAGGTGCGGCCCCTCGGTATCAAACGAAGCATCAGAGCCCTCGGACGCAGCGGCAAACGCCTCGGCGGACGGCGAGCCCACCAGCGCGACATCGCAGCAATCAAAGCCGCTCGCAAACGCATCGACAAAGTCATCCGCAAAGGCCACCAGGCGGTCGCAGGGACGCACAATCAGCAGCTGCGACAGCCCTGCCGGCACATGCGGGGCCGCAAGCAACTGCGCCTCACGCGCGCCGGTCCTCAAAGCCCAAGCCTCTTCTAGCTGCTGTACATCCACAAGGCACCGCCCCTTCATAAGCAAAAACCCACGATGCGGGTGTTCCCCGCATCGTGGGCAACGGCTGCAGTATAGCGCCGATATGCGACGAATCGCCTAGATGTTGAGCGCGTGATAGGTCACGTTCGCACCCGGAGTGTCAACGGTCACGCCATAGGCCTCGGGATAGATGCGCGTCGAAAACACGAGCGCGCCATCGTTCACAAACACCTCGACCGACGAGACATCGCCAACAATGCGCACGTTGCGCACCTCGTCGACGGGCTCCCAGCGCACAGTACGACCACAGCCGGCAGAAGCGCGGCCCTCATCGGTAAATCGCATCTCAAAGTGCGCGGGCAGCTCGCCATTGGCGGGCACAAACGCCAGCTTCAGCTCGCCATCAATGGTTGCGGTAAACGCGCCGTCGACACCGTCAACAACAACGTCAAAACAGGTATCGCCGGCGACCTCCAACGAGCCCTCCCCCACGCGCACCGAGGCATAATGACGCTCGATCTCGCGCGCCGGCTGCTGCAGCACCACGCCGCCGGCACCGGCTGTGAGCTCACGCGGCACTGTCATGCAGTGCTGCCAGCCACACGCCACGGTGGGTGTGTTGCCATAGGTCGGCTCATCGGGCATGCCCATCCAGCCGATCAGAATGTGGCGACCATCCTCGGCCGTGAACTCCTGCGGAGCATAGAAGTCAAA
>URJD01000074.1 GCA_900548075.1 uncultured Collinsella sp. | reverse complement strand
CGCAGGACACGCTTGACGAGCTTAAGAAGCAAAACGAGGAACTGACCTCTAAGGTCGCCGAGCTCTCCGAGGCCCAAAAGACCGCCGAGCGTCTGGAGGGGCTGGTCGGCCTGCAGTCGACCTATAACCTCAAATCGACCGCTGCTCGTATCGTTGGTGCCTCCGGCGATGCCTGGACCTCGACCGTTACCATCGACAAGGGCTCTGCCGACGGCCTTACCATCAACATGCCCGTGACGAGTTCTGCCGGTGTTATCGGCCAGATCATCGAAGTCTCGGCCAAGACGTCCACCGTGCGCCTGATTGGCGACGAGAACTCGGGTGTGTCCGCCATGGTACAGGACACGCGCGCCCAGGGCATGCTGCAGGGTCAGGCTGATGGCACGCTGCGTCTCGAGTACGTGAGCGTCGACTCCGACGTTAAGGTTGGCGACATTATCGTGACCTCGGGCATTGGCGGCGTGTTCCCCAAGGGCCTACCGCTCGGCACCGTCTCGTCGGTTGAGAAATCGGCAAACGACGTGTACTACACCATTGTGGTGCGCGCTCAGACGACGGCCGAGAACAACGAGGAAGTGCTGGTCATCACCTCGCTGACCGACGAACAGTCGGCCTCGGATGAGGACGTGAGCACGGCCAACAGCACGCCGCAGGGAACGTCGCGCGATGCTGCGACCAAGACGAAGGACGAGAGTTCGGATGACAGTTCCGACACGTCCGAGACGACCGACTCCGGCTCGAGCGAATAGGGGGCATGTCCATGGATCTACACGAGCAGGGGATGAGCTCCCGTACGTTTGTGATCGCCGCCATCGTGTGCGTGCTGCTGCAGGCAGGCCTGGCACCGCAGATCTCCATTGCGGGCGGTCGCGTTAACTTCATGATTATCCTGGTGTGCCTAAGCGTGTTCTCGGGCGACCCGACCCGTGCCGTCGTGTGCGGTTTTTGCAGCGGCTTGTTTTATGACCTGTCCGCTGCCGTGCCGGTGGGCGTTATGTCGCTCCTGCTGACCGTGGGTTCTTTTGCCCTGGTGCACAGTGCCGTCGGTCAGACGGGCGGTAGCCCGAGTGCGCGCGGCGTCACCGTGGGCGCCTTCGCGCTCGTCATTAATGTGATCTACAGCATCATCTTGCTGTTTATGGGTTTGGAGACGAGCTTTGTCGTGGCGATCTTCGGCCATGCACTGCCGTCCTCGATCCTGACGGGTCTGGTTGCCATTCCGTTTTTGATGTCCGGCGTCGTGCCGCAGTCCGGCTATGGATTCTCCGCGCGTGGCGGCCGCCAGACGGGTATGCGCTTTAAGCCCAAGACCCGCAAGCTCAAATAGGGGAGGCCTGTAGATGTCTTCCCAGATGACGGTTATTATCGCCGGTATCGTGCTGGTTGTGGCCATCGTGGTCGCGCTGGTCATCATGCGTCGCGGTGATTCCCGTTTTACTTACGATACGCAGCATGGAACGGCCCCGCGCGCCACCGAGGGCGAGGGCAATACCGCGGCGACCGCCTTTAAGGGCCGCTTCTCCATCCTCACCACGGGTGTGGGGGCGATGTTCGCGGCGCTTGCCGTCAAGCTGTGGGGCATGCAGATGGTCTCGTCGGACTATTACGAAAAGCAGGCTAATAGTAATCAGACGCGCACCGTTACCACACCCGCTGTGCGCGGCCGCATCCTCGACCGCAATGGCGTGGCGCTTGTCCAGAACCGTCCCTCACTTGCTGTCGTGGCCTACCGCGACCTTGCCGAGGATGAGGTTCTGGTTCGCCATCTTGCCAACGTGCTCGGTATGCCCTACGTGGCGGTGCTGCGCAATATTCAGGACAATTCCGAGGGCGCCCAGAGCCTGCATACCATCGCGACGGACGTCCGTCGCTCCACGGTTGCCTATATCAAGGAGCACGCCGGCGAGTTCCCGGGCGTCAAGATTGCCGAGCGTACCGAGCGCCAGTATCCATATGGCGAGACGGCATGCCATATCTTGGGCTATACCGGCACCATTACCTCCGAGCAGCTCGAGGCCCAGAATAAGAAAACGTCTGGCGATGATGATGCTTCTGCTGGCCGGATTACGTACCAGTCGGGCGATATCGTGGGCCAGGCGGGTGTTGAGAGCTACTACGAAAACCTGCTGCAGGGTATTCGTGGCGAGCAGACCGTCAAGGTCGATGCCTCGGGCAATGTGACCGGTCAGGCCGGCGCCGTGCCCGCCAAGGCCGGCTCCGACATTAAACTCACGCTCGACCTTAAGATCCAACAGGCCTGTGAGACGGCGCTGGCGAGCGCCATCGAGCTTGCCAAGACCACTGGCTACAGCAATGCCGGCAACGGCGCTGTGGTGTGTCTCGATCCCAACAATGGCGAGATCCTGGGCATGGCGAGCCAGCCCAAGTTCGATCCTTCCGTCTTTATCGGCGGCGTCTCAAATGACGTGTGGACCGAGCTCAATGATGACAAGGGCTCGCACCCGCTGCTCAACCGCGCCATTAGCGGACAGTACATGTCGGCCTCGACCATCAAGCCGCTCTCGGCACTGGCCGGTCTTGAGTTCGGAACCTACACTTCAACGCAGACAACCAACTGCACGGGCTATTGGACTGGCCTGGGCAAGGCTTGGGGCAAGCGCTGCTGGCTGACGTCTGGACACGGCACCATGACGCTGCAGTCGGGAATCGCCAACTCGTGCGACCCTGTCTTCTACGACATGGGCAAGGCGTTCTTTTATGACGAGCAACATCCCGAGGGTCTGCAGGAGGTCTTTCGTCGCTGGGGTCTAGGCAAGACCTGCGGTATCGATCTGCCGAGTGAGGGCGCGGGCCGTATTCCCGATGCCGAGTGGAAAGAGTCGTACTTCACCGACGCATCTGCCGAGGACCGCAAGTGGAATGCCGGCGATATGACCAACATTGCCATCGGTCAGGGCGACATCCTGGTGACGCCCCTGCAGATGGCGTGTGCCTATATGGGTCTTGCCAACGGCGGCAAACAGTACGTGCCTCACGTGTTTTTGTCTGCCGTGTCGCGCGATGGCGACGGCGATGCCTATAAGTACAACGGCAAGGGCAAGAAGAAGCGCCTGGAGGCCAAGATCAACAGCGATTCGGATTTGGCTCTTGTTCGCAACGGCATGCACGACGTGATTTACACGGCATCGACGTCCCTGGCGGCTCACTTTGGCACCCTGACGCCGCAGGTGTACGGCAAGTCGGGCACGGGCGAGAAAAGCGGCGAGGACGAATACGCGTGGTTCTGCGCCTATGCACCGGCCGATGATCCCAAGTATGTCATCGCTACTGTCCTGGAGCAGGGCGGCGGTGGTTCGGATACCGCGATGCATGTCGTGCGCGACGTGCTCGGCGTGATTTATGACGAGCCCGATACCTCTTCGGCCTCGGGCGATTCTTCGGTTCGATAGGAGGTTGCGATGGATTTTTCTCCGGCGGATCTGTTCCGTTCAACCAAGACCGGCTCTCGCAGCAGCCTGGACCGCGTCAACAAGCAACTTTCGGCCTCGCGCGGTACGTTTCGCCAAAAGGTGCATATCGGTGTGCTGCTGGTTACCGTCGCGCTCGTTGCCTATGGCGCCATCATTATTTGGTCGGCGTCACAGTTTAAGGCCGACGCCTCATTCTCGCGCCACCTGCTGGGCATTGGCATTGGCGCGGTGCTTGCGGTGCTCGTCTGGCGTACCGATCTGCGCGGTATTTCCAATTTTTCGACGGCGTTGCTCGTCATCGACCTGATCGTGATCTTCTCGCCCAAGATTCCGGGTCTGTCCTATACGGGCGGTCTGGGCATGACGGGCTGGATCAAGATTCCCGGTATCGGCTTGACATTCCAGCCGGTCGAGCTTGCCAAGCTCATCACCATCTTCTTTATCGCCACGCTTGGCTCGCAGTATAACGGCCGCATCGATACCGTTCGCGACTACGTCAAGCTCTGCGGCATGCTGTCCATCCCGTTTTTGGCCGTCGTTGCCATGGGCGACCTGGGCTCGGGCCTGGTCGTGCTGGTCTCGGGCGCCATCGTCATCTGCATGAGCGGTGCGCGCCGCGAATGGGTGCTGTCGACCCTGGCCCTGCTTGTGGGCCTGGTGGCCCTCGTCCTGGCGCTCGATTCGGTCTTTGATTCGTTGCTCGGCCACGATGTGCTCATCAAGCAGTATCAGATGAACCGCCTGACGGTCTTTATCGACCCCGATAATGCCGATTCGGACGATGCCTACAACCTGCAGCAGTCGCTTATCGCCGTTGGCTCGGGCGGCTTCTTTGGTAAGGGTTTGGGCCATGCGACGCAGTCGGCCGGCGGCTTTCTGCCTGAGTTCCACACCGACTTTGTCTTCGCCTTCCTATCCGAGACCTTTGGCTTTTGCGGTTCCTTTTTGCTCCTGTGCCTCTACGTGCTGCTGATCTTTTCGACGATTCGCGTCGCCTTTAAGTGTGAGTCGCTGTTCTTGCGTCTTTCGTGTGTGGGCATCGTTGGCATGTGGGCGTTCCAGACCTTCGAAAACATCGGCATGTGCATCGGCATGATGCCGATTACCGGTATTCCGCTACCGTTTATTAGCTTCGGTTCGTCTTCGATGATGATTCAGCTGCTGACGGTGGGTATCGTACAATCCATATGGCGGCATCGTTCGGGCGCCGCGTAACCGCTGGAGGGGTTTGCTATGAAAATTCCCGTAGATAAGCTGACCCGCGCTTTTAAGATGGGCGCGTCCGTTAAGAAGGATTCCGATACGCCGGTGCGCGTCTCGGTCTATCTGGATTCGTCCGCCTCGCGCTTTCTGGCCGAGACGGTGCGTGACGCCTTTGTGCCGCAGACGACCTCGGGCATTGTGCGCGTCGAGCGTCTGGGGGAGGAGCGAATTGCTCCAAAGACCGATACCGATGTGGTACTGGTGCTCTCGTGTGGTTCCGACCGCCTGGAGAGTGCCGTGCAGGAGCTCGTGATCGCCGGCGCGCCCGTGTGCGTGCTTGCCGAGTCTGCTGTGGAGGTGCCGTTTATCGAGGAGTCCACGCCCATGCTCGGCGTGGTGGCGGCAACCGATAAGACGTTTCTGCTCGAGACGCTTGCCCGCTGGATTCTCGATCGCACCGACAAGGAAACGGCTTTTGCGGCGAACTTTGCCTTTATGCGCATCGCGGCGGCCAATCGTATCATCACCTCGTGCGCGCTCACCAATATGGCGACCGGTGCGCTGGTGTTTTTGCCGGGCGCCGATTATCCCGTTATGGCGCTGGCGCAGGTGGGCATGCTCTTTGAGCTCGCTGCCGTCTTTGGACGCGGCATTAAGCCTGAGCGCGGCTACGAGGTCGCGGGCGTGCTTGCCGGCGGTCTTGTGATCCGCGCGGTCACCCGCGCACTCGTCAAGCAGACGCCGCATATTGGGTTTGCCGTCAAGGCGCTCACTGCTGCCGCGGGCACCTATGGCATGGGCCGTGCGCTCGTTTCGCTCTACGAGCGCGATGTCGACTACAGCCGTGCCAACGAGGTGGTCACTGCCACGTTCTCCCGCGTTCGCGATCTGGTGACCACGGTCGCGGGTGCTACCCGTCCTATGGCGTCCTACCAAGACGCATCCGATCTCGCTGCTTAGGGGTTTTCCGTTGCGCGTTGCATACCAAGACTGTTTTCATTTAATTGAGCCGCTGCTCGCCAAGGTCGAAAAGCCGAGTCGCTATATCGATCACGAGTGGGGCACGCTTTCCAAGGCCGATGCCGACTACCGTTGCTGCTTGATCTACCCGGATGTGTACGAGGTTGGTCTGCCCAACCAGGGTATCGCCATCCTCTACAACATTCTTAACCAGGCCGAGGGCATCTCCTGCGAGCGCGGCTATGTGCCGTGGCCCGACATGGGTGACGCCATGCGCGAGGCGGGCATTCCGCTGCTGTCGCTCGAAGGTGCTGCCCCCGTCGCTTCGTTTGATATCGTCGGTCTGCATGTGCCGCACGAGATGGCGGTGACGAACTTCCTCGAGGCACTCGATCTCGCTGGCATTCCGCTGTTGGCTGTCGACCGTACCGAGGACGATCCCATCATCGTCGCCGGTGGCCCCTCGGTGTATAACCCCGAGCCGTACGCGGCATTCTTCGATGCCATCCTCATTGGCGAGGGCGAGGAGTCGCTGCTCGAGATCTGCCAGCTGCATCGCCGCTTGCGCGACGAGGGCGTCTCGCGCGCTCAGATTGTCGAGCAGCTCGCGACGGTCGCCGGCACCTATGTGCCATCCCTGTATGAGGTGCGTCATGACGAGCCCTGCTCGCCGCATGGCTACACCGTGCCGCGCGAGGGCAAGGACGTCCCGCCGGTAGTCTACAAGCGCGTCGTCGAGGACTTTGGTGCCACCAATCCGCTTTCTCAGTCGTGCGTGCCGTATGCGCAGCTCGTCCACGATCGCCTGTCTATCGAGATCTTGCGTGGCTGCGCCCGCGGCTGCCGTTTTTGCCAGGCAGGCATGACGTATCGCCCGGTACGCGAGCGCTCGGCCGACCAGATCGTGTCATCGGTGATCCAGGGCCTGGAAAAGACCGGCTATGACGAGGTGTCGCTTACCTCGCTTTCGACGACCGACCACTCCTGCATCCGCGATGTGCTCGGTCGCCTTAACCGCCGTCTGGAAGACACGGGCATTCGCGTGTCCATTCCCTCGCAGCGCCTGGATTCGTTTGGCGTGGATATGGCCGAGTCGGTCGCCGGCGAAAAGAAGGGCGGCCTGACGTTCGCGCCCGAGGCGGGCAGCCAGCGTATGCGCGACATCATCAACAAGAACGTGACCGAGGAGGACTTGGATCGCGCGGCCAAGGCAGCCTTCGAGGCCGGCTGGAACCGCATGAAGCTCTACTTCATGATGGGCCTTCCCGGCGAGCGCGATGAGGACATCGTGGCTATCGCCAACCTGGCCGATCACGTGCTGGAGCTTGGCCGTTCCGTGGTGCCCAAGGCGCGCCGCGGGTCTATCTCGGTGTCTATCTCGGTTTCGGTGTTCATCCCCAAGGCGGCAACGCCCTTCCAGTGGTGCCCGCAGCTCGATTACGACGACGTC
This sequence comes from uncultured Collinsella sp., assembly GCA_900548075.1. Lineage (GTDB taxonomy): Bacteria > Actinomycetota > Coriobacteriia > Coriobacteriales > Coriobacteriaceae > Collinsella. The sequence continues at coordinate 1,149 of URJD01000074.1, read as the reverse complement.
AAGCGCCGCCAGAAGCTGCTCATCACGAGCGTTCGTAACCGTGCCGTCCGCGTGCATTACCACGATGCCGAGACCTCGCTCATCGAGGCTGCGCTCTCCCGTGCCGGTCGCGATATGACGCCGGTCATCATCGATGCCTGGCGTGCGGGCTCGCGCTTCGACGCCTGGGTGGAGCACTTTTCGCTCGACAACTGGAAGGAGGCCGCTGCCAAAAACGGCATCGACCTCAACGAGCTCGTGCACCTGCCCTATGAGCTGGACTGGCGTCTGCCCTGGGAGCACGTGAGCCCCGGCTGCTCGCGCGGCTTCCTCGAGCGCGAATACCGCCGTTCGCTCGAGGGCGTCACGACGCCCGACTGCACCCGCACGTCGTGCACCGGTTGCGGAATCTGCCCCACGCTCCACGCCAAGAATGTATTGATGGGTGATCGCGCATGAGTGAGCGTTTGACCGACAATCCCACGCTCTTTAGGCTGCGCGTTCGCTACGGCAAGCGTGATCGCCTCAAGTACCTGGGCCATTTGGAACTAATCCATACCATTGAGCGTATCGTGCGCCGTGCGGGCCTGCCCTATGCCGTGACGCAGGGTTTCTCACCGCATATGCGCGTGGGCTTTTCGTCGGCGCTGCCCGTGGGCACGTCGTCGACCTGCGAGTGGTATGACCTGTTTATGACCGAGTTCGTCGCGCTTGACGAGGCCTTTGAGCGTCTGGCCGCTGCATCGCCTGCCGATCTGGCGCCTATCGAGGCTGCCTACATCGACGTGCGCACGCCGGCGCTCACGGCTCAGCTCACTCGCCTGTCGTATCGCATCGACCTGCACCTGGATCCCGAGGCGCCCGTGAGCGCCGATGAGGTACGCGCCGCGATCGACACGTTGCGTGCAGGCCATGGCATCGACTACGCACGCGGCAAAAAGAGCAAGCGACTTGATCTGGACCATACGCTCGTTGGCTATGAGCTCACGGCGGGGGAGTGTGAGGACCATCTGGTGCTCATGCTCGACACCCATGCCGACAACGAGGGCTCCATGCGTCCGGAGATTTTGCTTTCTGCTGCTGATGTTTTGTTGCAGGGCTTGACCCCGGGCGTCGATGCACCTATTGTTTCCACCGGTATGCAAGACCTCGTGACCATCTGCTCCTACG
>URJD01000073.1 GCA_900548075.1 uncultured Collinsella sp. | reverse complement strand
CCCTTGCAGTCGCCATCCAGGCAGGCGACCGGCGCCAAGCTGCCCTCGGTCAGGCGCAAGATCTCGCCCACCGTGTACTGTTCGGGCGGGCGCGTGAGCACGTAGCCGCCGCCCTTGCCACGCATGCCAGAAAGCATGTTGGCGCGCACGAGCGTCGCCAAGATGTTCTCGAGATATTTCTCGGAAATCCCCTGTCGCGCCGCGATCTCTTTGAGTGGGATGCGACCGGCCGCCTGGTGCTCGGCCAGGTCAACCATAACGCGCAGGGCGTACCTGCCCTTAGTAGAAACCAACATATATAGTGCTGCCTTTCGGTCTTTTAGTCCGTTGAAATTCTAGCCGAAAAATTGGCTTTGGAAATACCCGTTCCGGTCAAGATGGTTAATCAGCTTGTAATAATCTTCCATTTCCTATTGCATTACTAGGCTTTAGTGTCTACTATGCTTGCCAACAGCTAAACGTACAACCTATAAGGTTTATGGGTTTAGCTGTTAGACACGCCGTAAAACCACACGGCAACCAGCAACTTGAACACTTTGGAGGTTCACCATGAGCAAGGTTTACACGTCCATCGATCAGCTTATCGGCCACACCCCGCTTCTGGAGCTCACCCACTTTGAGGCCGACGAGGACCTCAAGGCTCGCGTGCTCGTCAAACTGGAATACTTCAACCCCGCCGGATCCGTTAAAGACCGCGTCGCCAAGAACATGATTGACGAGGCCGAGAAGGCAGGCAAGCTCGTGCGCGGCGGCGACTACACCATCATCGAGCCCACGAGCGGCAACACCGGCGTCGGCATCGCCTCGGTGGCGGCGGCCCGCGGCTACAAGGTGATCATCACCATGCCCGAGACCATGTCCGTCGAGCGCCGCAAGCTGATGCAGGCATACGGTGCGCAGCTCGTGCTCACCGACGGCTCCAAGGGCATGAAGGGCGCTATCGCCAAGGCCGAGGAGCTGCAGAAAGAGACTCCCAACAGCATCATCGCCGGCCAGTTTGTGAACCCCGCGAACCCGGCCATTCACAAGGCCACGACCGGCCCCGAGATCTGGGATGACACCGACGGCAAGGTCGACATCTTCGTTGCCGGCGTTGGCACCGGTGGTACCGTGACCGGCGCGGGCGAGTTCCTCAAGGAGCAGAACCCCGAGATTAAGGTCGTCGCCGTCGAGCCCGCCACCTCCCCGGTGCTCTCCAAGGGCCAGGCCGGCCCACACAAGATCCAGGGCATCGGCGCCGGCTTTGTGCCCGACGTCCTCGACACCCAGGTCTACGACGAGATCATCCCCGTCGAGAACGACGACGCCTTTGCCACCGGCCGCGCCGTGGGCCACAAGGAGGGCGTGCTCGTGGGCATTTCGTCCGGTGCCGCCGTGTGGGCCGCACTGCAGCTGGCCAAGCGCCCCGAGAACGAGGGCAAAACCATCGTGGCCCTGCTTGCCGACACCGGCGAGCGCTACCTGTCCACGGCACTGTTCCAGGACTAGAGCTTCTCGTTCTTAGAACGAGTCCAAGGCACGCCGGTCTCCCCTCTCTTCTGGCAGCCTGAGCTCATCCCAACAGGATGCCCCACGAGACGTCCGAACTTGCTACAATGTCTGCGGCGCGGAACCAGCCTCCCGCGCCGCTTTTCTTTTTTGGCCGCATGCCACCAAGGAGAACCTCCCCATGCACAACAAGCGCGTGCTCGTCGCCATGAGCGGCGGCGTCGATTCCAGCGTGACCGCGTACCTGCTCAAAAGCCAGGGCTACGAATGTGTCGGCGCCACCATGCGCCTCACCTGCCCCGCACCCGACCCCGCCACGGGCATGAGTAAGGTCGACCGCGACATCGCCGACGCGAAGGCCGTTGCCGAGCGCATCGGGATTCCCCACCACGTGCTCGACTTGCAGCAGACGTTCGACCACAGCGTTATCGAGCGCTTTGTGAGCGCCTACCGGGAGGGGCTGACGCCCAATCCGTGCATTATCTGCAACCGCCACATTAAGTTTGGCGCGCTGCTCGATGCGGCGCTGGACATGGGCTGCGACTACATTGCAACGGGACATTACGCCAAAACAAGCCAGGCGGCAGATGGCACCTGGCAGCTGCATCGCGGCGAGGACCCCAAAAAGGACCAGAGTTACTTTTTGTATTCGCTTACGCAGGAGCGTCTGGCGCGCACGATTTTTCCGCTGGCGGGTCTGGACAAAGAGCGCGACGTACGCCGCATTGCCGCCGGGCAGGGCTTCATCAACGCCAAGAAGGCCGAGAGCGAGGATATCTGTTTTATCCCGGACGGCGACTACGCGGGCTATATCGAGCGCCGCTGCGGACATGCCGCCGAGCCGGGCGACATCGTATGGCGCGACGGCAGCGTGGTCGGACGCCACAACGGCGCGCTGCGCTATACCGTCGGCCAGCGCAAGGGCCTGGGCGTCGCGATGGCACATCCCGTGTACGTAACGGGTGTCGACGCCGCCAACAACATTGTGCATCTGGGCGAGGCGGAAGATCTGACCGCCGCGGCGCTCACGGCCAACGACTGGATCTGGAGCGCGCCGGACACGCGCATGGAGGCTGAGCTCGGCGCCGGCGGCATTCGCGTAGGTGCCAAGTACCGCTACCGTCAGAAAGACCAGGCGGCGACCCTTACACGTGGCGCCGACGGACAAATGCTGCTGACTTTTGACGAGCCGCAGCGAGCCATCGCCCCCGGCCAGGCAGTCGTTATCTACCGCGGCGACATCGTCTTGGGCGGCGGCACCGTTACGTCAGCCATCAAATAACAGCTCCCCGCCACCGCAAGTTATAGAGGACGCCCCGGCTGGCATCGCTGCAACAACCGGGGCGGCAGGCTCGATGAGCATTGTCGATGCGTCTAGCGCTGAACGTAGGCGCGGACGAGCTCGTAGGTGTTGCGCACGCCGTCCATGTGGCTGCGCTCGTAGTTGTGGCTCGCATACACGCCGGGGCCGATCAGGCCATGGCGAATGTCATAGCCGGCCGAAAGCGTGGCCTCGACGTCGGAACCGTAATGCGGGTACACGTCGATGGCGTAATCGAGCTCCAGCTCGCGCGCAATATTGGACAGTGTGGTCACCAGATCGTAGTTGTAGGGGCCGCCCGAATCCTTGGCGCAAATCGACACCATGCGCTCGGTGCAGCCCAAGTCGTCGCCCACGCAGCCCATGTCAACGCTGATCATCTCGCGCGTGTCGGCCGGCACAAAGGCACCGCCGTGGCCAACCTCCTCGTACACGGTAAAGAGCAGCGACACCTTGCGCGAAAGCGTCACCTCGCCGCCAGCAACGGCGCGGGCCAGGCCCAGCAGAATCGACGCCGACAGCTTGTCATCCAGGAAGCGGCTCTTGATGTAGCCGCTCTCCGTCACCGTGGTACGCGGATCCATAGCGATGATGTCGCCGGTCTGAATACCCAGCTCGAGCACATCGTCCTTGCTGTCAACGTTCTCGTCGAGCAGGATTTCCATGTTCTTCTCGATGGTCTTGACCGGCTCATCGGCCACATGCGCCGAAGGCTCGGTATTGAGGACCACGCCCGTGTAGACATTGCCATCGCGTGTGTAGACGGTACAGTTCTCGCCATCGGCCGTAGACCACTGATGCCCGCCGAGCGTCGTGGGACGCAAGCGACCATTGTCCTTAATGGAGCGCACCATGGCGCCCAGGGTATCGACATGGCTCGCCAGTACGAGCGGCTCACCCTCGCCACCAAGCTCAACCAACACGTTGCCCTTATTGGAACGCTCGGGCCCAAACCCCATCTCGCGCAACGTTTCCATCAGATAATCAGTCGCCGCACGGGTATAGCCCGTAGGCGAAGCAATAGAAGTCAGTGCCTTCAACTGGTCAGTAATATAGGAGAGCGTAGAATCCATCTTGGACACCAAAGTCACCCTTTCATATCGAATTAAACCCACAGCAACAATACCACCGCGAACCATCTTTTTACCTCGCGAGATGACCCATCGAGCTCCCCAGAACTGCGCCCACCACGATAAGCAGATACAAGGCGCCATCCAACAATGCGCCCCTCACATCCCGCCTTTCCGGCACCCCGGCATCTGAGAAAAGAACGCAGGCGATCCCGGGCTTCCCTCCGGGCGCATTCCGCAGGACGTAAAAGGCCCCGCCGCGCAACGCGCGCAGCGGGGCCTTTTACATGTCCGAGGACGCGCCCGGAGGGAAGCCCGGGACCGCCGACGGGAGTAATTTACTCAGCCGGGCAGATCTTCTTGAAGAGCTCGATGACGTCGTCGAGCGTCGCCTCGCGCGGGTTACCCGGGAAGCAGGCGTCAGCCATGGCGTCCTTGGCCAGGACCTCGATCTCGTCAGCCTTCATGGCCTCGCAGACGTGCGGGATGTTCACGTCGGCAGAGAGCTGCTTGACGGCGGCGATGGCGGCGTCGGCGGCCTCGTCGGTGCTCATGCCCGTGGTGTCAACGCCCATGGCGACGGCAACCTTGGCCAGGCGCTCGGCGCAAACCGGCTTGTTGAACTCCATGGCGATCGGCAGCAGCATGGCGCAAGCGACGCCGTGCGGGGTGTCGTAGTGAGCGGACAGGGTGTGAGCCATGGCGTGGTCGATGCCCAGGCCAACGTTGGAGAAGCCCATGCCGGCGACATACTGGCCAAGAGCCATGCCCTCGCGGCCGGAGCCGGGCTTGCCGGACTTGGCCTCGGCGACAGAGTCGCGCAGGTTCTCGCTGATCAGCTTAATGGCCTCAAAGTGGAACATGTCGGAGAGCTCCCAAGCGCCCTTGGTGGTGTAGCCCTCGATGGCGTGGGTTAGAGCGTCCATGCCGGTGGAGGCGGTCAGGCCGGCGGGCATGGAAGCCATCATGTCGGGGTCGACGACGGCGACCTCGGGGGCGTCGTTGGTGTCGACGCACACGAACTTGCGGACCTTCTCGGGGTCGGTGATGACGTAGTTGATGGTCACCTCAGCAGCGGTACCGGCGGTCGTCGGCACGGCGATGGTGAACACGGCATGGTTCTTGGTGGGAGCAACGCCCTCGAGGCTGCGGACATCGGCGAACTCAGGGTTGTTGATGATGATGCCGATGGCCTTGGCGGTGTCCATGGAAGAGCCGCCACCGATGGTCACGATAGCGTCAGCCTCGGCGGCCTTGAAGGCCTCGACGCCGTCCTTGACGTTCTGGATGGTGGGGTTGGGCTTGATCTCGGAGTAGAGGCTCCAAGCGATGCCGGCGGCGTCGAGCTCGTCGGTCACCTTAGCGGTAACGCCAAACTTGACCAGGTCGGGGTCGGAGCAGACGAAAATCTTCTTGTAGCCGCGACGCTGGAGCTCGCCGGGGATCTCCTTGATGGCGCCGGAACCATGATAAGAGATGGTGTTGAGAACGAAACGATTAGCCATTGATAGCCTCCTATCGTGCGCGGGGCACCTGTTACGCCCCGCACTATAAGTCCCATCCTAACGCTTTTGAAACAAAAAACACGTGAGAACGTCAAAAGTGTTAAAGCGTTTCAACAACTGGTATCGTCACCACCAGACCACTAAACAAAAAGGGGCGGCCGAGATGGCCGTCCCCTTCCCAATTTTAATCAGTGCGACAAAGGGGCCAGCCCCTTGTCACATCTTGCCACTATTTTTGGCAGGCGTCCTTCCAATCTTCGCAGGCGCGCTTCCAACGAAAGCGTAAATCGCGCTCGCGATCGATAAACATGATAGCAAACGCGACAAACAGCAGCACGCTCGCCACGACGATGGCGTGCAGCCCCATGCGCTCAATACACCAGTTGCCCAGCACGGCGCCAAACACAAAGGTAAAGATCACGCCAAAGTACAGCAGGCCGTTTTCCAAAAAGCCGCGCTTGTGGGTGATGATGTAATCATCCACGTTTTGCAGCGCGTTGCGCAAGTTGCCGATGCACATGGTCGTGGCGATGCCGTGACCGTGGATCTTGCGGAAGCTCTCGACTTGCATACCGCAGGCAAACGAAGTGAGGCAGTTGGCGAGCAGGTTGAAATCGCCACCGGGAATAAAACTCACGCCCAGCAAGATGACGGCTTCAAAGAACACCGTCACCTGACGCCAGTGAATCACACTGCCAAACCGCTCGTGAACCAAGTCGGCAAGCATAATGCCCACGGCAAACGACACCACGGGGAAGAAATAGCGTCCCGCCAGCGCCCAGTTGCCTTCCGAGATGCTCACGCCCACGAGCAGGATGTTGCCCGTCTGCGCGTTGGCGAAAACATGATCGCGCCCAATGTACGAATACACATCCATAAAGCCACCGGCGAGCGCCAAGATGATGCCCAGCTCAATAGACTCCGATATCTGTTTGGCACGCTGCATCGTCGTGCATCCTCCTTGTTGACGACTCTCTCGTGCGTTGGCGGAAACATAGCCGCCGTTCATACTGTAACCCATTGACAACATGGCATGCGCGCGAGACGGGCTCCCCAACGCGCGGATACACAGTCTGGAAACAAACGGCGGGCGCGGCGCCGACACCCGCATCGACACGCCGATCCGCCAGCCCATGTACTCCACCAGTCTTTTTAGCCCCGTCCCAAAAAGACTGGTTACAATTACGTGCAGCATACAAACACCGGGAGGGATCGTGGCAAAAAAGCCTCAGCACGCTCAGAACAGCCAACGCGGACAGCAGGGCAAACAGGGCCAGCAGCAAAAGCGCGGCGGCAAGGCGCAGGGCTCGCGACCCACGCATGCCTCAGCAGCGCCCTCACGCCCCTGGCGTCCGGGCCGCGACAAGTTCCTCCCCGTCAGCCGCGCCGACATGGATGCGCGTGGCTGGGACCAGTGCGACTTCGTCTACATCTGCGGCGACGCCTACGTGGACCACCCCAGCTTTGGCATGGCCATCATCAGCCGCGTCCTCGACGCGCACGGCTACAAAGTGGGCATTATCTGCCAGCCCGACTGGACCGACCCCGCCAGCATCACCGTGCTCGGCGAGCCGCGCCTGGGCTTTCTCGTCAGCGCCGGCAACATGGACTCCATGGTCAACCACTATTCGGTGACCAAGCACCGCCGCCATACCGACGCCTATACCCCCGGTGGCGAGGAGGGGCACCGCCCCAATCGTGCCGTCACGGTCTACGGCAACCTCATCCGCCAGACGTTCAAGGACGCTCCCATCATCATCGGCGGCATCGAGGCAAGCCTGCGCCGCCTGGCCCACTACGACTACTGGCAGGACAAGCTCAAGCGCTCGGTACTGCTCGACTCGGGCGCCGACATCCTCATCTACGGCATGGGCGAGCATGCGATCGTCGAGATCGCCGACGCGCTCGATGCCGGACTGCCTGTCGATCAGATCACCTACATCAACGGTACCGTCTACCGCACGGGTTCGCTCGACGAGGTCTACGACTACGACCTGCTGCCCAGCTGGGACGACCTTACCGCCGACAAGCTCAACTACGCGCGCAGCTTTAATGTGCAGCAGCAGAACATGGACCCCATCACCGGGCATCGTCTGGTAGAGCCCTACCCCAACAGCGTCTATGTGGTGCAGAACCCGCCATCGGCAACACTCACCACAGACGAGATGGACGAGGTTGCCGAACTCCCCTACGCACGCGATTGGCATCCCGACTACGACGCAACGGGCGGCGTGCCGGCCTTTGCCGAAATCAAATTTTCCATTAGCTCCAACCGCGGCTGTTTTGGCGAGTGCTCGTTTTGCGCCCTCACCTTCCACCAGGGCCGCGTACTGCAGATGCGCAGCCACGACTCGATCATGCGCGAGGCCGAGCTGCTCACGCACGATCCCGAGTTTAAGGGCTACATCAACGACGTGGGTGGACCGACGGCCAACTTTAGCCGTCCGGCCTGCGACAAGCAGCTCAAGCACGGCGTGTGCAAGAACAAGCGCTGTCTGTGGCCGAGTGTGTGCAAGAACATGGTGGTCGACGAGAGCGGCTACACGCAGCTGCTGCGCGATCTGCGCCAGCTGCCGGGCGTCAAGAAGGTCTTCGTCCGCAGCGGCATACGCTTTGACTACACCATGGCCGACGCCTCGGACGAGTTTTTGCGCGAGCTGCTGGAGCATCACGTCTCGGGCCAGCTGCGCGTAGCACCCGAGCACGTGAGCGACGCGGTGCTGTCCGTGATGGGCAAACCGAGCCGCGCCGTCTACGACGCGTTCTGCCGTAAATTTGAACGCTTGAACCGCGAATACGGACTCAAGCAGTACGTAGTGCCATACCTAATCTCGAGCCACCCCGGTTCAACGATGAAGGAAGCTGTGGACCT
>URJD01000072.1 GCA_900548075.1 uncultured Collinsella sp. | reverse complement strand
ATGGCCAGATCATTGGTAAAGTAGCTGAGGACCAAATTGTCGACGCGCTTATGGCAGAGGTCGACAAACTTATTGAGGAGAAATAAATGACCCGAGCAATGTATATGTCTAAGCTCTATGCGCCGACGCTTAAAGAGGATCCGGCGGACGCTGAGCTCGCCAGCCACCGCCTGCTGCTCCGTGCCGGCATGATCCGCAAGGAGGCCGCCGGTCTGTATTCCTACCTGCCGCTCGCATGGCGCTCGATTCGCAAGATCGAGAACATCGTGCGCGACGAGATGGATGCCGCCGGTGCCCAGGAGCTCATGATGCCCATTATGGTCGACGCTGAGCTATGGCGCGAGTCCGGCCGCATCGACGCCTATGGCAAGGAACTCGTGCGCTTCGATGACCGCCACGGCCGCGAGTTCGTGCTGGGCCCCACGCACGAGGAGACCGTGACCGCCCTGGTTCGCAATGAGCTGCGTTCCTACAAGCAACTGCCCGTTAACCTGTACCACATTCAGGACAAGTTCCGCGACGAGTTCCGTCCCCGCTTTGGCCTGATGCGCGGTCGCGAGTTCATCATGAAGGACGCCTACAGCTTCTCTGCCACGCAGGAGAGTCTGCAGGAGGAGTACGACAAGATGAAGCAGGCCTACGCCAACATCTGCGAGCGCTGCTACATCAAGGCTCTGCCCGTTGTCGCCGACTCCGGCGAGATCGGTGGTGACACCTCTGTCGAGTACATGGCGCTGGCCGAGGCCGGCGAGGCTTCGCTGGTCTACTGCGACGATTGCGGCTTTGCTGCCGATGACGAGGCCGCAAGTACCAAGGTCGTTGTGACCGAGGGTCCTGGCGACGGTACGCTTACCAAGGTCGAGACTCCGGGTATGGGCACCATCGAGGCCGTTGCAAAGTTCTTCGGCTTCCCCGAGAACGGCACGCGCAAGTCGCTGGCACTCATCGACGCTGAGGGCAAGCCTGTCGTGGCCATCGTTCCGGGCGATCATGAACTCAACGACTGCAAGGCCGAGCATGTCTTTGGCAAGGGCTATCGCATGATGACCGATGAGGAGCTTCAGGCGAACGGCCTGCACAAGGGCTTTATCGGACCGGTCAACCTGCCCGAGGGCATCCGTCTGGTGTGCGACGAGAGCCTGCGCGAGTCCAAGCAGTGGGCCTGCGGTGCCAACGAGGTCGATTATCACTTTACCGGTGCCTGCCCCGAGCGCGACTTTACCGTCGACGAGTGGGCCGACCTGGTAACCGTCGTTGCCGGCGATCCCTGCCCGCACTGCGGCAAGCCGCTCTCTGCTGCTCGCGGCATCGAGGTTTCCCAGGTCTTCCAGCTGGGCACCAAGTACTCCGAGGCCATGGGTGCCACCTTTATGGATGAGGACGGCAAGGAGAAGCCGCTTATCATGGGTTGCTACGGCGTGGGCGTTTCTCGCTCGCTCGCTGCCGTCGTGGAGCAGCACAACGACGAGCACGGCATCGTCTGGCCGGTCTCCGTTGCCCCGTACGAGGTTGCGGTGATTCCGCTCGACCCCAAGAAGGAGGAGTGCGCTTCCGTCTGCGAGCAGATCGTTGATGGCCTGTGCGCCGAGGGTATCGAGGTCGTCGTCGACGATCGCGATGAGCGTCCCGGCTTTAAGTTTGCCGACAACGACCTTATGGGCTTCCCGTATCAGGTGGTGCTCGGCAAGCGTGGCCTTAAGAACGGCACCGTCGAGCTCAAGGACCGTGCCACGGGCGAGCGCGAGGACGTGGCGATCGACGAGGTCGTCACCAAGGTTGCCGAGCTTGTGAAGGCGGCACGCCGTTAATCGGCGATTTCGCTTGTAGTTCGATATACGGGACGGCCCCTGCATTTCTCCAGATCGGGGAGATGCAGGGGCCGTCCTTTTATCTTGTCGGTACGCTCAAGTGTTAAAAGGAAACCCCGCAGCCCATGCGAGCTGCGGGGTTTCCTTAGTGCCTCCGATGCGAAATAAATCGCTCAGATATTACTGATAATCGACGACGTCGATCCAGTTCTTCAGGAACTCATCGTTCACGTTGCGCTTACGAGCGAGCTCGGAAGCGGCGACGATGCTCGTCCACTGACGCACGACCTGCATGGGCATGTCGGCGCGGTCGCAGTAGAGCTCCAGGTAGGCCTCGGCCTGGTCCTTGCTGTTGAGGGCGAAGAGCAGGTAGGTGGTGGCAACGTCGGCAGCAGGGGAGCCCTGGGTGGCGTGTGCCCAGTCGCACACATAGAGCTGGCCGTCGTCGCCGACGATGACGTTGGAGGGGTTGAAGTCGCCGTGGCAGACCTTGAACTCCTTGGTCATGCCGTCCAGACGCTCCTGAAGGTTGTAGCGCGTGGTGGCATTGAGCTGATCAAGGCTGTCGATCATGCGGGCGAACTTGTCGCGCTGACGGTTGAGCAGCGGGGAGGTGTAGCCGTGGATCTCGATCTGGAGGTCGACGAACATCTCGAGGTACTCACCAAAGCGCTGGGGCTCGGCAGTCATCTTCTCGGCAAGGGTGGTGCCCGGAACCTTCTCGGTCACGAGCGCCCAGCCGTTGGCGTTCTCGAGCTGGGAAACCTCGAGAGCCTTGGGGCTGCGGATGCCGCACTCATTGATGCGGGCAAGATTCAAAGCCTCGTTGAACACGTCGGAGACGGGCTTGGTCTCGTTAAAGACCTTGACGATCTTGTCGCCCAGGTCGTAAACGACCTTGTTGCCGCGACGGACGAGCTCGGTCTTGGAATCGGGGAGCAGCATGATTGCATCCTTTCAACGATGCGATAGAAGCAACGGCGGGGGCGTGCGTACACCCGTGCACCCCCGCCGCAAATAACCGTGCTAAAACTAGCAGACGGCGTAGTCCTGGGGCTCGCGGCCGTAGTAGGCGTCCAGGTAGAGCTCCTTGATCTCGCTCATGAGCGGGTAGCGCGGGTTAGCGCCGGTGCACTGGTCGTTGAATGCCTGCTCGGTCATCTCGTCGAGGGTGTCGAGGAAGTACTGCTCGTCAACACCGTAGTCGGCGATGGTCTTCTTGACGCCGATGAAGTCCTTGAGCTCCTCGAGCTTCGTGATGAAGTTCTCGAAGACCTCCTTGTCGTCCTTGCCCTCGATGCCGCAGTACTTGGCCATCTCGGCGTAGTTGTGCAGCGCGTTGGGGTAAGGATACTGGGAGAAGGTACCCATCTTGACGGGAGCCTCGGCGGCGTTGTAGCGCATGACGCGGGTCAGGATGACGGCGTTTGCGAGGCCGTGGGGCAGGTGGTGGAAAGCGCCGAGCTTGTGGGCCATGGAGTGGTTGAGGCCCAGGAAGGCGTTGGCGAAGGCCATACCGGCCATGCAGGAGGCGTTGTGCATCTCCTCGCGGGCATGCGGGTCCTTGGCGCCGTTCGTGAAGCTGGAGGGCAGGTTCTCGAAGACGAGCTTAGCAGCGCGCTCGGAGAGGCCCTTGGTGTAGTCGGAAGCCATGATGGAGACATAGGACTCGATGGCGTGGGTCATGACATCGATGCCGGAGGCAGCGGTCAGGCCGCGCGGGGCGGTCATGCAGTTGTCGGCGTCAACGATAGCCATGTTGGGGAGCAGCGCGTAGTCGGCGAGCGGCCACTTGATGCCGGTCTCCTTGTCGGTGATGATGGCGAACGGCGTGCACTCGGAGCCGGTACCCGAAGAGGTCGGGACGGCGACGAAGTAGGCCTTCTTGCCCATCTCGGGGAAGGTGAAGATACGCTTGCGGATGTCCATGAAGTCCATGGCCATGTCCTCAAACTTGCACTCGGGGTGCTCGTACATCATCCACATGATCTTGCCGGCGTCCATAGCGGAGCCACCGCCGACGGCGATGATGACGTCCGGCTCAAAGAGAGCCATCTGCTTGGCGCCGCGACGTGCGCACTGCAGCGACGGATCGGGCTCGACGTCGTAGAAGCAGTCGTGGGCGATGCCCATCTCGTCGAGCTTGGCCTCGATGGCGCGGGTGTTGCCATTCTTGAAGAGGAACTGGTCGGTGACGATGAAGGCGCGCTTCTTGCCCATGACGTTGCCAAGCTCGTCGAGGGCGACGGGCGTGGAACCCTTCTTGAAGTAGACCTTCTCGGGAGCGCGGAACCACAGCATGTTCTCACGGCGCTCGGCCACAGTCTTAACGTTGATCAAGTGCTTCACCCCAACGTTCTCGGAGACGGAGTTGCCGCCCCAGGAGCCGCAGCCCAGGGTCAGAGACGGCTTCATGCCAAAGTTGTACAGGTCACCGATGCCACCGTGCGAGGACGGGGTGTTGATGACGATACGGCAGGCCTTCATGACGTGCTCGAACAGGCTGATCTTCTCGGCCTGGGCGGGGTGCACGTACAGAGAGGCGGTGTGGCCCGGGCCACCGGCGAGCACCAGGTGCTCAGCCTTGTCGACGGCCTCCTGGAAGTCCTTGGCGTGGTACATGGCCAGGACCGGGGAGAGCTTCTCGTGGGAGAACTCCTCCTTGGCGGGGTCGGTGGAGGTGACCTCGGCGATCAGGATCTTGGTCTTGGCGGGAACCTCGATGCCGGCGAGCTCGGCGATCTTGGCGGCAGCCATGCCGGGGATGCGGTGATCGAGGGCGCCGTTCTTGAACATGGCGGCACGCAGAGCCTCCATCTCGGCACCCTGCTTGACGAAGTAGCAGCCGCGCTTCTGGAACTCGGCCTTGACCTGGTCATAGATGGTGTCGATGACGGTCACGGACTGCTCGGAAGCGCAGATCATGCCGTTGTCGAAGGTCTTGGAGTGAATGATGGAGTTGACGGCGAGCAGCACGTCGGCGGTGTCGTCAATGACGACCGGGGTGTTACCGGCGCCAACGCCCAGGGCGGGCTTGCCCGAGGAGTAGGCGGCCTTGACCATGCCCGGGCCACCGGTGGCGAGGATGATGTCGACGTCGCGCATGACCATGTTGGTCAGCTCGATGGAGGGGACATCGACCCAGCCGATGATGCCCTCGGGGGCGCCGGCCTTGACGGCGGCGTCAAGCACGAGCTTGGCGGCGGCGATGGTGCACTTGGCGGCAGCCGGGTGCGGGGAGATGATGATGGCATTGCGGGTCTTCAGGCTGATCAGCGTCTTGAAGATCGCGGTGGAGGTGGGGTTGGTCGTCGGGATGACGGCGCCCACGATGCCGATGGGCTCGGCGATCTTGGTGATGCCGTAAGCCTCGTCGCGCTCCAGAACGCCACAGGTCTTGGTGTTCTTGTAAGCGTTGTAGATGTACTCTGCGGCGTAGTGGTTCTTGATGACCTTGTCCTCAAGAACGCCGCGGCCGGTCTCCTCGATGGCCATCTTCGCCAACGGGATACGAGCCTTGTTGGCGGCCATGGCGGCCTCATAGAAGATCTTGTCGACCTGCTCCTGCGTGTACGTAGCAAAAAGCGCCTGGGCCTCTCGCATCTGAGCGAGCTTAGCCTCAAGCGCCTCTACGTTGTCCACAATTGCGGGAGTAGTGTTTTCCGGTGACTTTTTCACCATTTGTGTCTCCTTGCGATCGGAGATTTACCCTACAAGATGCATGATAGCAAGAAATAAATCGGTGAACGGTCAGATTCCCGTAAAAGACAAACTAAAACGCTTCAATTAAATGAACCGTTTCAACTAAAACTATGCTCAATGCATCGCCCCGCTCATTGGGGACAGACTTACTATGAGTGCTTTCACTCATCTGGGACAGACATCGTTTTGCCATTTTGCCGTTCTGGACCTGTTTTTGCCTCTCATTGGATATAAATAGGTCACAGGCTCAGCATTTCGCGTTCCTTCTCTCCTTTTAGGTGTTGCCTGTTCAGTTTTGAAAGGAGAGATTATGCCTCGATGCGCCCGCGCCGTTTCGCTCACCGGCTATTACCACGTCTTTGACCGTGGCAACTCCAAACAGATTATTTTTGAAGATGACTCTGACCGATATCGTTTCTTATCGGACATCTCGGACAGGTTTGCATGCCATAAAGTGGCGGTGTTGGCTTGGTGCCTTATGGACAATCACTTCCATTTGATGATTGATGATCCATTTGACAATCTTTCAAAGGCAATGCAGTGCGCGTTGACAGCATATGCTAAGTATTTCAACGGGAAAACGGGGAGAACGGGGCATCTGTTTGATAATCGCTATTCGCGGGTTGCGGTTGAGTCGGACGTGCAGGCGGTGCGGCTGCTCGACTATATTCATCTCAATCCCGTGAAGGGTGCGCTTGACTCGCTCGAGGCGTACCGCTGGTCAAGCTATAAGGCGTATCAGCTGGGCTATGATCCCTTTGACATCTGTGATGCGGCCCCTATGCTCGACATTGTCGGTGGCTCCCGTTGCTATTGCGAGCATCTCGAGGAAGTTGCCGGGCGCATCTGGTCAATGGAGGTTCTTCCACGCCGGCGGATCCCCGATGAGGAGGCCCTTTCCGTTGCGCGCGAAGTTCTGCCGAGCATAGATCCTGCACTGCTCAAAGCCCTGCCACGCCCCGAACGCGATGCCTGCCTGCTGAGGCTCAGGCGGGCACATCTCACGGTTAAGCAAATTGCCCGTATCACCGGTATCGGCGCCACGAGCGTGACCAAGGCAACTGTAGGCTGGAAGGATGCTGCGTGAGGCAGGGGCCGGAGCCAGTCGGTGCGCCGCATGCGTGCGTCATGTCTGTCCCCAATGCGTGAAAACACTCATCTAAGTCTGTCCCCAATGACTGCAAAAAAGCGCCCTCCGTAGGGGAGGGCGCCTTTGGTAAGTTCTATATGAACGCGAGGTCTTTGACCCGGAGAGTCCGAGGTACTTGTTGGTAAGACCTTATTTAGGAGCGCGCAACCTTGCCGGACTTGAGGCAGGTGGAGCAAACGTTCATCTTGCGACGGTGACCATCGACGACGACGTACACGCGCTGGATGTTGGGGCGGAACTTACGGTTGGTGACGCGGTGAGAGTGGCTGATGGAGCGACCGGCAACGGGGTGCTTACCGCAAACTTCGCAAACTTTGGACATAACTGACCCTCCTTGGGCGACAAACGAACATGTCGCGTTAACAAACAAGCCTGAACTATAGCACAGAAGCAGCTCCCTGTGCGCAATCTACACAGAGATATTCCTCTTTTGGCGATAGTGCCCACGCTACGGCCCTGGACGTAGATCCGATTTGCGTGCAGCAGAGGGGATTATGCCAGCTCGAACCAAGGTTTTCAAGCTCGTCCCATAAATATATATAGGTTTATGGAGCATTGGGCTCCGTTTACGGATTGTTCTGTATTTATGCTCGCAATTAAGCTCGAGGTTGGCTACACTATCCAGTGACCATTAAAGGGGTACGAGATACCCACATGGAATTACATTGCTGCCAAAGAGCAGCCCTTCCTGTGGGTGTCTGGTCCGCTTTGAGCGGTCGGGCATCTATTTTTTTGACTGTGTCAGCAGTCAAGACATGTGAGGAAGGAGATCGATGGGCACGACTTCCCCCAAGGCGGTCATCATGGACGAGACCGCCGTCAATCGAGCGATGACCCGCATCGCGCACGAGATTCTCGAGCGCAACGAGGGCTGTGAAGACCTCGCTCTGGTCGGCATCGTCACGCGCGGCGACCTTCTGGCAAAGAAGCTCGCCGAGGAGATCAAGGAGATCGAGGGCGTCGACGTTCCGCTCGGCAGCCTGGACATCAGCTTCTACCGCGATGACTATGCGACCAATTTTGCTCCCGCGATCCACGCTACCAACATTCCCTTCAGCGTCGACGGCAAGCGCGTCGTGCTGGTGGACGACATCCTGTATACGGGCCGTACCATCCGCGCCGCTCTCGACGCCGTCATGGACCTGGGCCGTCCGAGCCGCATTGAGCTGGCAGTCCTCGTTGACCGTGGCCACCGCGAGCTCCCCATCTCGCCGGACTTTGTCGGCAAGAACGTTCCCTCGTCGCATGAGGAGAACGTGCACCTATATATGAAGGAAGTCGACGGCCACACCGCTGTCGAGATTAATGACGTCGCGCCGGGTTCCCACGTGGGCTCCGCGCCGCTGGGAGGTGAGTAGTACCGTGGCGTTCAACCATAAGCACCTGATCGACATTACCGAGTACTCCGAAGAGGACATCAAGCTCATCCTCGAGACCGCCAAGGCGTTCTCCGAGGTCAACGAGCGTGCGATCAAGAAGGTCCCCACGCTCAAGGGCAAGACCATCGTCAACATGTTCAACGAGCCCTCGACGCGCACCCGTAGCTCCTTCGAGCTCGCCGAGAAGCGTCTTTCGGCCGACAGCCTTAACTTTGGTG
>URJD01000071.1 GCA_900548075.1 uncultured Collinsella sp. | reverse complement strand
GCCGCGGCCTCAAACCACAGCACGCTCGCCACAAACAGCCCGCCCATGCACAGGCCGTAAACCATGCTCTCTAGATACACCGCACGCATGCCAATACGAAACAGCTCCGTCGAGCCCGATGCACTAAACAGCGGATTGAGCACCGCGATAATCAAAATCACCGGCAGCTGCCAGCGAAGCGCCCCCAACGTGCGCGCAGCACCGCGCGTCGCAAGCCCGTACGCCAGCCCGCCCGCAAGCGACAGCGCGATCAGCACCGGTTGCATCGAGAACATGGTGAGCCCCAGCGTCAGTACCATGTAGAGGGCCGGCACCGCCGGATGCGACATCGAGAATGCCGCGACGGGCTCGCCGCCAAACTCTTCTCGTATGTTGTCCACGGGCACCCCCGTCCCCTAGCTCAAACGACGGCTCCGTAGCACCGCCAACGCCGCACGCAAGCAGCGCAAACGCCACACCAGCGACGCAAGCCTCAACCGCCGCAAACCAATCGTTACGCGCTCATCATATGCCTGCGGTATCATATTGCGCCGTGTATCGTTTCCAAACACACGTCTCTATAACGTAACAGGAGATCACATGGACGCAACCGCAATTATCCTCGCTGCCGGCGAGGGCACCCGCATGAAGTCGAACCACTGCAAGGTTTCGCACAAGATCCTGGGCAAGCCCATGGTCCAGTGGATCGTCGACGCCACCATCAAGGCCGGCTGCAGCCGCGTCGTGGTCGTCATCGGCAGCCACGCCGACGAAATGCGCGCCCTGATCGACGGCGCCTACGCCAACAGCGCCACCAAGGTCGAGTGCGTCGAGCAGACCGAGCGCCTGGGCACCGGCCACGCCGTGAAGGTCGCACTCGAGGCCTGCGGCATCACGCAAGGCCCGGTCGTCGTGCTCAACGGCGACTTGCCGCTCATCACCGCCGACACCGTCGCCAAGTTCGCGCAAACCGTCGCCACCGGCGAGCTCGCCTGCACCGTCATGACCATGACCCCGCCCGATCCTTTCGGCTACGGCCGCATCAAGCTGGGTGCCGACGGCCAGATCGAGCGCATCATCGAGCAGAAGGACTGCACGCCCGAGCAGGCCGCCACGCTGCTCGAGTGCAACGCCGGCTGCTACGCCTTCGACGGCGCGCAGCTCGCCGCACACATCGACGAAATCGGCAACGACAACGCGCAGTCCGAGTACTACCTGCCCGACATGCTCGAGATCCTCAAAGGTCACGGCCAGGCAGTCTCCATCTTCCACTGCGACGACTACCGCGACGGCCTGGGCGTCAACAGCCGCATCCAGCTCGCGCAGCTCACCGCCATCGCGCGCGACCGCATCAACGAGCACTGGATGGCCGAGGGCGTCACCTTCATCGACCCCACGCAGGCCTGGATCGGTCCCGATGCCGTCATCGGCCGCGACACCGTCGTGTGGCCGCAGACGCACCTGATCGGCCACGTCACCGTGGGCAAGGAGTGCCAGCTCGGCCCCAACAGCCGCCTCACCGACACCACCGTCGGCAGCGGCTGCACCATCGATGAGACCATCGCCATCGAGGCCGTCATCGAGAACGGCGTCGACTGCGGCCCGCGCGCCTACCTGCGCCCGGGCACCCATATGCTCGATGGCTCCAAGGCCGGCACGCACGTGGAGATCAAGAAGTCCACGATCGGCGAGGGCTCCAAGGTGCCGCACCTGTCCTACATCGGCGATACCACCATGGGCTCCGGCGTCAACGTGGGCGCCGGCTCCATCACCTGCAACTACGACGGCGTGCACAAGCACAAGACCGTCATCGGCAAGGACGCCTTCATCGGTTCCGACACCATGATGGTCGCACCCGCTCAGATCGGCGACGGCGCGCTCGTTGCCGCCGGCTCCGTCATCACCGAGCCGGTCCCGGCTGACGCACTCGGTCTGGGCCGTGCCCGTCAGGTAAACATTGAGGGCTGGGCCGCCGATTATCGCCGCCGTCTGCACGAGGACGACGAGGTATAACGTTTTACCAAGCATCTAAGGAGCTGTTCCCATGGGGACGGCTCCTTTTTCTATGCTGACCTGCGTGGCCGGATGAGTGGTCGGTTCGTGTCCGTTGACGGTAAAGACGTTATCAAGACTCGATAAACCCCGCCGCACGGTTACAATGCAACAAGGCATCTATATGGCATTCGATATAAAGGAGAAGGGTAATGCCGATTAATGATCCCGAGAAGTCGGAGAATATGCGCAAGTCTATCCGCGTGTATTCCGGTTCCTCCAACCGTCCCCTCGCTCAGAAGATTGCTGAGTACCTTGGGGTCGAGCTTTCGGGCCTTACGCTAAAGCAGTTCGCCAATGGTGAGATTTACGCCCGCTACGACGAGACCGTCCGCGGCGCCGACGTCTTCCTGATTCAGTCCGTGGCCGGCGGCAACGTCAACGACATGCTCATGGAGCTGCTCATCGCCACCGACGCTGCCAAGCGCGCATCCGCCCGCTCCATCACCGCCGTTATCACCCACTACGGCTATGCCCGCCAGGACCGCAAGGCCGGCCCGCGCGAGCCCATCACCGCCCGCCTCGTCGCCAACCTGCTCGAGCGCGCCGGCGTCAACCGCATCATCACCCTCGACCTGCACCAGGGCCAGATCCAGGGCTTCTTCGATATCCCGGTTAACCACCTGTCCGCGCTGCCGCTGTTTGGCCAGTACTACAACGACATGCACTTCGACACCGACAACCTGGTTGTCGTCTCCCCCGATGTGGGCCGCGCCAAGGCCGCCAAGAAGCTGTCCGACATGCTCGGCTGCGACCTGGCCATCGCCCACAAGGGCCGTCCGCGCCACAACGCCGCCGAGGTCATGGGCATCATCGGTGACATCAAGGGCAAGACCTGCATCATCAACGACGACATGATCGACACCGCTGGCACCCTGTGCGCCAACGTCAAGGAGCTCAAGGCTATGGGCGCTGGCGACATCTACGTCTGCGCCACCCACGGCATCTTCTCCGGTCCGGCCATCGAGCGTCTGAACGACGCCCCGATCGTCGAGTGCCTCGTCACCGACGCCATTCCCGTCGAGGTCGGCGGCAAGATCAAGACCATCTCGGTCGCCGAGGAGTTCGCTCAGGCCATCTCCGCCGTTTACCACGAGGAGCCCGTCTCCACGCTCGTCGGCGGCGACTTCGCGCTGTAGTCCAACGCGCATCGCATCATCTTTGATGCTTTTAAAGGGTCGGAAGCTCGCTTCCGGCCCTTTTTCTATCCCTCGCCAACCTTCCCTGGACAATTAGTTCAGATACGTATTTTTTAAAGCCCCAAAGGGCCGTTCGGAGCCTTCTGAGCTCCCCGGCGGATGCCATGCCGCCCAAAGCTCATCGTTTTCGAGTACAACCGCCGCATATTTACCCTCAAATCACCCTCGAAGGCCCTTAGAAACGCCTCGAACGCCCGTCGCCTTATACGTATCTGAACTAACTGTCCAGTAGCTATCGTCAACCTTCGCGGCAGAGCTCAATTTCCTGCAATCCCCTCAACCGATTCCACCGATTTCATAACACCCAGCCGTTCATGGCGCACAGCGCCCCGCTGAGCGAAAAGAACGGTATGGCGGTCGCATTCTGCCGCCAACTTAGTAGGTTATAGCTATGACGACCGTGATTTCACATCTCTCCGCCCTCCGCGCAATTCGTCGCGCACGACGGGCGTACTCTGCCCTACCCTGGGACTCCGTTGATAGCGAACAGCAAGCACATGCCTTGGCTAGCTGCATTCCCAACAATGACGCGATAGACTTTGGCGCACTTTCGATACTCGACGCCTGGAATGAAGATGATTCCGAACTGCTTGATCTTCTCGTTTCAAGCGAAGACAACAGACGTCCCGACAAGCGACTTCTTCAGCATATTCTCTCCGCTTCGCTTCCTGAAGGTGCAATTATGCACATCGAGGCTGACATCTACGCAACGTCTCCTGCCATGACAGCCATGCTTTGTTCCAAAAATGAATCAGTCGCCAAAACCTTGATGCTTCTCATGGAACTGCTCGGAACCTACTCCCTTCCTCCCGGGGCAACATACCCCATTGCTTATGACGACATCTGGCCCAAGGGCGATGTCTACGAAGCGATGGACGACCTCGATTGCCGGGACGACCAGTCGGCGACCGAGCAGCAGAACGAAACCCGCTATGAACAAGCGCACTACAAATGCGAGCCCGCCACGACCATCGAAGAGCTCGAGGCGGTCGCACGGTTCGCCAAAAGTAGCTCATACGCCTCGTTTCGCACGGCAGTCAAACTCGCCCGACCCGGATCCGCATCCCCAGCCGAATCCCTAATGTTTGCCGTTCTCGGAGCGCCCATGCGCTTTGGCGGATTCGGATGCTGCAATCTGCCCATGGGAGGCCTGCTACTCAACTATCGAATCGACTTCGACACTCTTGCGGTCAACATGTCCTCCGGCATCCCTTACGCCATCTGCGACCTGTATTGCCCGGCAGCCGGAGTCGACAACGAATACAACGGAATTGGGCACGAGCTTCAAAACGCTCGCATCCACGATGGCAATCGGAATAATGGCCTCAAGGCAATGGGCATCCACGTCCTGGTTATCAATCGCGACCAAATGAAAGACCTTGTTGCACTCGAAGCCTTCGCCCAAACGATGCATCGACTCGCGGGAGTCCGATTCCGATACCGTATCAAGGGCTATCGCAAGCGTCAGGCCGCTTGGCTCAACGCCCTGCGGGCCGGAATCGGCCTTGCGCCGGTCTAAACGGCGAATCACCCGTGCACCGTCGAGCAGGGCTGGACAGTTAGTTCAAATACGTATAAATGGACACATTGAATTAGGCTGTTTTGCAGTTATCTCTATACCATTCGCCCGATTTGAAGGCAGGGTAGACTTCAAAACAGCGTCATATGGACTAACTAAAGCTCCAAAACAACGTATCGGCATTGAATTGAGCACTTCGAGTCCTCAGAACTTATACGTATCCGAACTAACTGTCCACCTCGATTTCGACGGCCGTCCAAACGCCCCTAAACGCCCTCAATTGCCCTCCATTTGACAGCGGCAACAGGGTCGCTCACCATAGCAGGCGACAAATCAACGAAAGGATGAACATGGCAGCTGCACAGCCGCTTAAGATTCGCATGGTTGCCGGACTTGGCAACCCTGGCGATGAGTATGCCGAGACCCGCCACAACGCTGGCTTCAAAGCGATCGACGAGTTGGCCCGCCAGGCCGGTGTCACGTACTGGAAAAACCAGGCAGGCGCCGAGGTTGCGCTCATCAACATCAACGATCCCGAGGAAGAGGGCGGTAAGCGCCAGATTGTACTGGTCAAGCCGCAGTCGTACATGAACACCTCGGGCGGGCCCATCTCCAAGCTCTGCCGCGAGTACAAGATCAAGGCCGAGGAGCTGCTCGTCATCCACGACGAGCTCGATATTCCCGCCGGCGACGTACGTGTTAAGGTGGGCGGCGGCCACGCCGGTCACAACGGCCTGCGCTCCATCATCGACAAGATGGGCAGCCGCGACTTTAGTCGCATTCGCACCGGCATCGGCAACCCTCCCGGCAAGATGGCCGTGGCAGACTATGTGCTCAAGCAGCTGCGCGCCCGCGAGGCCGAGGACTTCCAGGACACCTGCGCCCGCGCCGCAGATGCCGCCGGTCTGGCCATCGTCCACGGCGTAATCTATGCCCGCGACCACGTCAACGGTGCCGCCTCCGCCAACGGCAAGCACTAAAACCTACCATTTAGGGATGTTTATTTTGGCAGGTTTCATCTGCGGAAACGCCGCGGCGGCTGCGTCGCAATAAACCCTGTGCCGCTATACATATGCAACGCTCCAAAGGGGGCCGGCCTCACCGAAGCGCGAGGCCGGCCCCCTTTGCCGTTTTGCCTGATAAAACCTGCCAAAATAAACCTCTCCCCCTTTGGCAGGTCGAAGTGGATAAACCCTGCTCCCAACCGCCGAAGACACACGTAAGCGACATGTCCATGAGGGTATAATTTGCACCGTATGTCTGCACAACGCCTGTGCGCGTACGGTTTTATTCGGGCTACCGTCCATTTCCGTGGAGGCACGGTTCGGCGGCCCTAACAAGAGAGGGGTTCTATGTATAAGATCCTGGAGAAGACGCAGTTCTCGGAGAAGGTGTTCAAGTTCCGCATCGAGGCGCCTGCAATCGCCAAGCATGCGCACGCTGGACAGTTCCTCATGGTTCGCGCCAACGAGACGGGCGAGCGCGTCCCGTTTACCCTGGCCGGCTGGAACGGTGACGAGGGCTGGGTCGAGTTCATCTTCATGGTGATCGGCAAGACCACCGAGATGCTGTCCACCTACGAGGCCGGCGAGTCGCTGCGCGACGTCGTGGGCCCGCTGGGCGTTCCCACCGAGATGGCTGAGGGCCCCTGCGCCGTCATTGGCGGCGGCGTCGGCCTGGCAATTGCCTTCCCGGTCGCCAAGCACCTGGTCGAGACCGGCCACGAGGTGCACGCCATCATGGGCGCCCGCACCAAGGACCTCCTGCTCATGGAGGACCAGTTCCGCGAGCTCCTCGACGAGGACCACATCCACATCACCACTGACGACGGCTCCTACGGCGAGCAGGGCGTTGTCACCGCTCCGCTGGAGCGTCTGCTGCAGGACAAGGCCGTGAGCCAGGTCTTCTGCGTCGGCCCCGTTCCGATGATGAAGTTCTCGACCCTCACCGCCCAGAAGTACGACACCCCCATCACCGCGTCGCTCAACCCCATCATGGTTGACGGCACCGGTATGTGCGGCTGCTGCCGCGTCGAGGTGGGCGGCGTGACCAAGTTCGCTTGCGTCGACGGCCCCGACTTTGATGCCACCCTGGTCGACTGGGATGACCTTCGTGCCCGCCAGGCCGCTTACCGTTCCGAAGAGGGCGAGTCCCTCAAGGCCTATGAGGAAAAGAGCTGCGCATGCCACTAGTTAACGGTCGTTTCGTTGCCGATATGAAGTCGCCCCGCACCCCCGATAACGAGGAGCCGGCTGCCGAGCGCGCCTGCGACTTCCGCCCCGTCGACAAGGGCTTCACCGAGGAGATGGCGCTGGCCGAGGCCGAGCGCTGCCTCAACTGCAAGAAGCCGTTCTGTGTTGAGGGCTGCCCCGTCAACATCAACATTCCCCGCTTTATCGAGCAGATCCGCGCGAAGGACTTCGGCGGCGCTCTCGATACCATCCGCGAGGACTCCATGCTTCCCGCCATCTGCGGCCGCGTCTGCCCGCAGGAGAACCAGTGCGAGGGCAAGTGCATCCGTGGTAAGAAGTCCGAGCCCGTGGCCATCGGCCAGCTCGAGCGCTTCCTGGGTGATCGCCCCGAGCTCGCCTCCACGCCCAAGATGGCTCCCAAGAACGGCAAGAAGGTCGCCGTCGTCGGCTCCGGCCCGTCCGGCATCACCTGCGCCGGCGAGCTCGCCCGTAACGGCTTTGACGTTACCGTCTTCGAGGCCTTCTTCACCGGCGGCGGCGTGCTGGTCTACGGCATCCCCGAGTTCCGTCTGCCCAAGGCGGTCGTCAAGCGCGAGATTGACGGCCTGGAGGACATGGGCGTCAAGTTTGAGTACAACTCCGTCGTGGGCAACATGGCCACGGCCGAGGAGCTGTTCGAGCAGGGCTTCGACGCCATCTACGTGGCGACCGGCGCTGGCCTGCCCAAGTTCCTCAACGTCCCCGGCGAGAACCTGCCCAACGTCTTCTTCGCAAACGAGTACCTCACCCGCGTGAACCTGATGAAGGCCAACAAGTTCCCCGAGTACGACACCCCCACCAAGCACGGCAAGAACGTCGTTGTCTTTGGCGGCGGCAACGTGGCTATGGACGCCGTCCGTACCGCCAAGCGTCTGGGCGCCGAGCACGCCATCATCGCTTACCGCCGTACCGAGGACGAGA
Organism: uncultured Collinsella sp.; assembly: GCA_900548075.1. Classification (GTDB taxonomy): domain Bacteria; phylum Actinomycetota; class Coriobacteriia; order Coriobacteriales; family Coriobacteriaceae; genus Collinsella. The sequence continues at coordinate 391 of URJD01000071.1, read as the reverse complement.
TGCCCTGCCGTCGTGCCGAGCTGCACCACGCCAAGGCCGAGGGCGTCGAGGTTCTGCCGCTCGTTTCCCCGCTCGAGTTTGTCGCTGGCGAAGACGGCTCCGTGTGCGCCGTCAAGGTCCAGAAGATGGAGCTCGGCGAGCCCGACGAGTCCGGCCGTCGTCGCCCGGTGCCCATCGAGGGCGCCATCGAGGAGATCCCCTGCGACGTCGCGATCTCGGCTATCGGCACCAACGCCAACCCCTTCGCAAAGAAGATCGGCGGCAAGATGGAGCTCAACAAGTGGGGCTACATCGTCGCCGACGAGGAGACCGGCCAGACCACCGATCCCCGCATCTGGGCCGGCGGCGACATCGTCACCGGTGCCGCTACGGTCATTCTGGCGATGGGCGC
>URJD01000070.1 GCA_900548075.1 uncultured Collinsella sp. | reverse complement strand
GCAGGCCGTCCAGCAGCAGCGCGGCATTGGACGCATCGCGCGCGGCACTCGTGCAGGTGGTGCAGACGCACACGGCCCCAAAGGTACGCGCCTCATCCACAAACATGCGGCATGCGGCGAGCACGCGCTCGACCGCCGCCTCGCAAAAGCGGCCCGTCGCGTCCACGCCCTCGCCCAGATCGGTAATCTCGGTATGCTTGGACGATTCCACGATCGCCCCGCCCTCGACCTGCGCTAGCACTAGTCGCGACGACACCGTTCCCAGGTCGATCGCGGCCACCTTATATCGTTTGCAATTTGTCATTGCGGGCTCTCCTCCGGGCGCTACTCGCCGTTGGACACGACCGTCTGGCCCTCGACGCCGTTAAATCCAAACAGCATGTCGAGCGTCTGGATGTACCACGGCGCGTCCTTGCCGACTTCTTCGATCTCCTTGGCCACCTCGCTGGCCTTCTTGGCGTTCGACGACTTCTTTTCAGCCGACGACGAATCCGAATCCTCGTCCAGACCCTGTACTTCAATCCTCTTCTCGCCAGGCATCACCAGGCCCAGGTCCTCAGATGCCGCGTCCTTGATACCCTCCTCCGAGAGCAGCTTGTCGACGCTTTTTTGCAGCTCATCATTGTATTGCTGGCGAATCTCGACCTGCTTGGCCAAGATATCGCTCGAACGCTTTGCCACGTACAGGTCGCGCACGGGGAAATACAGACTCACGAGCACCAGGGCAACGACGATGCCGATGAATAGCCCTCGCTGAGGACCGTGGGTAAAGTCGTAGATCGCCTTGACCACCGCGTTGTCGTTGGCGTAGTGCATAAAGTCCGAGCCCGAAAGACGGTTCGAGGGCCTGCTCGACCTATCGTGCGTTTGAGCCGACGAGCGCTGAGCATGCGACGAACGTGCCGGGCGCACTGGTCCATCTGTCGAAGTATTCACTTGAGCATTGGGGCGCGAGGTACTTGTCGGGCGCTGCATGGAGCGGTCGGCGCCGGCGTAGGCGGACCCACCGAGCTGCACCGTGCGCGCACGGCGAGGCGACGGCTCACGCGAACCGGCGGAATAGTACCTGTTGTCGTAAATCTGATCCATGTGCGCCTTGTGCGGTTGAGGTTTGTTTGCGCTAAGTATTCTAGTTATAGCACGAGCGCGCGCACCGCCTTCGCCAGCCTTTGCTCGACATAAAAAAGGCGCTGAGCCGTATGGCCCAGCGCCCATAGCGCTTTGCGGCATCCAGCCAAGGCGAGGCGGAACCGAGTCAGCCTCCCCCTCGCCAAATTCGCCCGTTTAGCGAATGTTGTAGAACGCGGTCTTACCGGCGTAGCGCGCGCTGCCCTCGAGCTCGTCCTCGATGCGGATGAGCTGATTGTACTTGGCGATACGGTCGCTGCGGCACGGGGCGCCCGACTTGATCTGGCCGGCATTGACGCCCACGACCAGGTCGGCGATCGTGGAATCCTCGGTCTCGCCGGAGCGGTGACTCACGATGCAGGCGTAACCGGCCTCCTTGGCGGTCTCGATGGCCTCGAGCGACTCGGTGAGCGTGCCGATCTGGTTGACCTTGACCAGGATCGCGTTGGCGGCACCCAGCTCGATGCCCTTCTTGAGGCGCTCGGTGTTGGTGACGAACAGGTCGTCGCCCACCAGCTGCACCTTGTTGCCAATGCGACGGGTGAGCTCGACCCAGCCGTCCCAGTCCTCCTCGGCCATGCCGTCCTCGATGGAGATGATGGGATAGGTGTCGACGAGCTTCTCCCAGTAATCGACCATCTGAGCGCTCGTATACTCAACGCCCTCGCCCTTGAGCTCGTACATGCCGGTCTCGGCGTTGTAGAACTCGGTCGAGGCCGGGTCCATGGCGTACATGAAGTCGACGCCGGGCTTAAAGCCAGCCTTCTCGACGGCCTTGGTGATGTACTCGAACGGCTCGGCATTGGTCTTAAGGTTGGGGGCAAAGCCGCCCTCGTCGCCCACGCCGCCGCCCAGGCCGGCCTCGTGCAGCACGCCCTTGAGGGTGTGGTAGACCTCGGCGCACCAACGTAGGCCCTCGGCAAAGCTCGGGGCGCCCACCGGCATGATCATGAACTCCTGGAAGTCGACGTTGTTGTCGGCATGCACGCCGCCGTTGAGGATGTTCATCATGGGCGTGGGCAGCAGATGAGCGTTGACGCCGCCCAGGTACTGGTACAGCGACAGGCCCGCCGACTCGGCAGCGGCGCGGGCGACGGCCAGCGACACGCCCAGGATGGCGTTGGCGCCGAGCTTGGTCTTGTTGGGGGTACCGTCCGCGGCAATCAGCGCGGCATCGACGGCGCGCTGGTCGAAGGCGTCGAGGCCCACGACGGCGTTAGCGCACTCGTTGTTGACGTGCTCGACGGCCTGCGAAACGCCCTTGCCCAGGTAGCGGCCCTTGTCGCCATCGCGCAGCTCGCAGGCCTCAAAGGCGCCGGTCGAAGCACCCGAAGGCACCATTGCGCGGCCAAAGCTGCCGTCCTCGAGCACGACCTCGACCTCGACGGTGGGATTGCCGCGGCTGTCGAGCACCTCGCGACCGTAGACGTCCAAAATATCGCTCATGTTGTCTCCCTCTCACTTGGAAACGTAGTGGATGCAAGCGACCGGCTGACCGTGCACCATCGGTGCGTCTCCGTAAGTTAGCCATGTCGCACTTTTTGCATTATGCCCTAAGTTAGCCAAGGGATACACTTGATTTTCGAAAAATTTAGCGGGAACGATGAGGCATGTCAGCCCGTCGTTCCCGCAGTCTTACTCCTCCGCCTTTGCGGCATCCCACAGGTCGTTGAGGCCGTGGGTCGAAAGCTCGGCCAGATCCACGTGGGCATCGGCCGCCATCTGCTCCATCGCAGCCCAGCGACGGCGAAACTTGGCCGTGCTCGCGCGCAGGGCGCTCTCGGCGTCGATACCCTCCTTGCGCGCGACGTTGACCAGGGCAAAGAGCAGATCGCCAAACTCCATTTCGCGCTCGGGCGAGCCAGGGGCCTCGGCCTCAAACTCGGCACGCTCCTCGGCGACCTCGTCCCACACATCCTGGACCGTCTCCCACTCAAAGCCCACGGCAGCCGCCTTGCGCGACACCTTCTGAGCCTGCATCAGCGCCGGCAGATGCGTGGGCACGCCGTCGAGCAGGCCCTCGGGCGCAGCCTCGCCTGCCGCCACGGCCTTGTCCTTGGCAGCCCTCTCGGCAAGCTTGACCTCGTCCCAAATCTTGAGTACCTCGTCGGAACTGTCGGCATCTACATCGCCAAACACGTGCGGATGACGGCGGATGAGCTTGGCATCGATATCACGCGCCACGTCGGCCAGTGTAAACTCGCCGGCGTCAGTAGCAATCTGCGCATGCAGCACGACCTGCATGAGCACGTCGCCCAGCTCCTCGCGTAGGTGAACCGCGTCGTCCGCCTCGATGCAGTCGAGCGCCTCGTAGGCCTCCTCGATCATGTTCTTGCCAATGCTGCGGTGCGTCTGCTCACGGTCCCACGGGCAGCCATCGGGCTGACGCAGACGCCAGATGGTCTGCACCAGATGCTGCAGCTCGGTCGACGCGTCTACCAGCGTGGACAGATCGCGCGAGCCCTCGGCATTTTGCTGAGCCATGTGCTGCGCCATGGCTACTCCTCCTCCATGACCACGTGGCGGAACGCGCCGCCCTCGTAGATGCCGTAGCTGTGCGAGCCGTCCTTGGGGATGCTCACGCTACCGGGGTTGAAGAGCCACAGGCCCGGGTGCGCAGCGCTTTCCTCGTTGACCTTGATGTGCGTATGGCCGTAGACGAGCGCGGAGCCCTCAGGCAACGCGGGCGCGTGGTCGACGCTGTTGTGCATGCCGGCGCCAAAGACATGGCCGTGCGTCAGGAACAGCTCGCGGCCGGTCTCGTCGAACAGCGTGGCGTAGTCGGCCATGACGGGGAAGTCGAGCACCATCTGGTCGACCTCGGCGTCACAGTTGCCGCGCACCGCGATGATGCGGTCGGCTAGGGCGTTGAGCAGCGGGATTACGCGCTTGGGGGCGTAATCGCGTGGCAGGTCGTTGCGCGGGCCGTGGTAGAGCAGGTCGCCCAGCAGCACGATGCGGTCAGGCTGCTCGGACTCGATGGCGGCGCAGAGGCGCTCGGTCCAATATGCCGAGCCGTGGATATCGGAGGCGATGAGGTATTTCATGGGGAGATCCTTTCGAATGGGGTTGATATGGCTAGGCGCAGGATGTCGCCACCAGCCGCGTTATTCAAATCGCAGTGCCGCGCTCTGGGCCGTCTGCATCACGCGCTGGAGCGGCACATTATGCTCGCGAGCGAGACGGGCGCAGTCCTCGTACTCGGGCGCTGCACGCTCGCTGCCATCGGGCAGGGTTGCCACCTTTACGGCCACCTCGCCCCAAGGCGTCGCCACTTGTTCAAAGTGGCGCGGCAGGCAGACGCGCTCCATGACCTGGCGGCGGATGCCATTGGTCGTAGTTTCCAAAAAGATAATCGTCTGTAGACGTTCGATATCCTCATGCGAGCAGATCACCTGCAGCTGCCAGCCGGGACGGCCTTTCTTGCAATAAACGGGCAGCCAGTGCACCTCGCGCGCACCGGCCTCGCGCAGGCGGTCGGCGGCGTAGGCGAGCACCTCGGGCGACGCATCGTCGATGTCGCATTCCAGCTTGACGATGGTCTCGGGCGCATCGGTCTCGCGAGACAGCGGAGATTTGCTATCGCATGGCATACGGTCCGGCTCCTTTCCGCACGGGCTCGTTTTGTTCATCCAAACGCTAGCACATCGGACGTGGCACAAGCGTGACTTTCGTCCGTCGCCGCCCTCGCCCCCATCCAAACGTGTACGTCAGCCTCCAAACATGTCATTTTTTGCAGCTTTTGGAGGCTGATGTACATGTTTTGAGAGCGCAAGCGAGGCCGCACCGCGCACCCTTTCCAGTCGATTTCGGCCCCCCGGTGCGCTCGTCGCATCGGGGGCCGCGCCATTACAATGGAGCGGTTTCGCCAAATGCAAAGGAGTCGCCATGTCTGCTTGCCCGCTGGTCGATTGCCACACCCACACCTCGTTTTCGGACGGACATGCCTCGTTTGAGGAAAACGTCCGCGCTGCCGCGGCCGCCGGCTGCCGCGTCATGATCTCGACCGACCACCTCACCTTACCCGCCAGCATGGATGCCAACTGCGAGGTGCAGGTTGTCGAGGGCGACCTGCCGGCACATCGTCTGGCTTTTGAGGATGCCCGCAAGCTTGCCGCGCAGATCGCGTCGGAGCTCGAGCTTATCTATGGCTTTGAATGCGATTGGTACGAGGGCTGCGAGCCTTTGGTTGAGCGCTGGTCCCAGGGCGCCGTCGTGCGCCTGGGCAGCGTGCATTGGATTGGCAACCCAGGCGATATCATGGCCGGCGCCGCGGGTACGGCGGGAACGGAAAACGTCGCTCGTCCCGATACACCCGATTCCCTTTGCGGTTGGATCGACGACGACACCAACCTGCACGTTTGGGAAAACCTGGGGGTACGCGGCGTGTGGGAGCGCTACGTCGACGACTGGTGCCGCGCTTGCGAAAGCCCGCTTAACTTTGATGTGATGGCTCATCCCGACCTGGTCATGCGCTTTTCGAAGGAGGGCTTTGCGCCCGATTTTGATCCGGCACCGTTTTGGGAGCAGATGGCCGAATGCGCCCACGATACGGGTCGCCGCGTTGAGGTCTCGACCGCCGCACCCCGCAAGGGCCTCGACGACTACTATCCCGCGACTGGGCTGTTGCGTTGCTTCGCCCACGCCGAGGTACCGATTACCTTTGGCTCGGACGCGCACCGCGCCTGCGACATCTGCTGGAACATCCGCGAGGCCCAGGCCCACGCCTACGACTGCGGTTATCGAACCTTCGATATCCCCCACCCCACCGGCGAATGGCAACCCACGCCCCTCGCCTAACTAGTCGTTTAAGAACGTCCCCAATGACTAGTGGCGGCGGGCGTTGAGTTCGCCGGCTAGCTCGTCGAGGGTGATACCGTAGCGCTCGAGCGTCACGAGCAGGTGGTAGACCAGGTCGCCGGCCTCGTAGCGGATGTGATCGTGATCGTTATCCTTGCAGGCCATGATCACCTCGCTTGCCTCCTCGGCAAGCTTCTTGAGCAGCTCGTCCTCGACGTCAGTCAACAGACGAGCGGTGTAGCTCTCCTGCGGCGATACATCACGACGACCGTGAATCACCTCGGCCAGACCTGTCAGCGTCTCACCGATATTTCCATCCTGAACGTTTGCGGTGCGCACACCCATAGTTCAATCCTTTCTGGTGGCCGAGCGTCTAATCGAGCGCCCGCCCTACGCGAGTTTCTTAAAGAAGCAGGTACGGTTGCCGGTGTGGCAGGCCGGACCCGGCGAGTCGACCTTGACCAGCAGCGTATCGCTATCGCAGTCGGCCCAGAGCTCCTTGACCTCCTGCATATTGCCGCTCGTCGCTCCCTTATTCCAGAGCTCCTGACGGCTGCGGCTCCAAAACCACGTGGTACCGGTCTTGAGCGTCAGCCCCACCGACTCCTCGTTCATCCAAGCAACCATAAGCACCTCGCCGGTGTCATACTGCTGAACCACACAAGGAATCAACCCGCGGGCGTCGTACGTAAGATCCGCCGCTTCTACTACCTCAGTCATCATTTCTCCCAAGTCATAAACGAAACCCCACAGGTCGGCGAGGGTTGTCCAGGTGCCCGAGATTCCGAGCGACAAGCCCGACGACGCGTACTTAAGTACGCGAGGAGGGTTGGAGCCGGAAGGTCGGGTGCCTGGGCAAGCCGCAGCATTAGAAGTCCAACCTCACAGGAATACCTTGAGAGGCCATATACTCTTTGACTTGGCGAATGCTGAAGGTTCCAAAGTGAAAGACGCTCGCCGCCAGTACGGCGTCGGCTTCGCCCTCGATCACACCCTCAGCAAAATGCTCGAGCGTGCCCACGCCGCCGCTCGCAATGACGGGAATCGGCACCGCGCGCGCCACGGCGCGAGTGAGCGCCAGGTCAAAGCCGGCCTTGGTGCCGTCGCGGTCCATGCTGGTCAGCAGGATTTCGCCGGCGCCGCGACGAGCCGCCTCCTCGGCCCACGCCACCGCGTCGATACCCGTAGCGTTACGGCCGCCCGCCGTAAAGACCTCCCACTTATCGGCGCCCGGCTCCCCGGGCAGCCCCACGCGCTTGGCATCGATCGCCACGACCACGGCCTGGCTGCCAAACGCCGCGGCAGCCTGGCTAATCAACGACGGATCGCGCACGGCGGCAGAGTTAAGCGACACCTTGTCGGCGCCGGCGGCAACCATGGTCCGCATGCCCGCCAAGTCGCGAAAACCGCCGCCCACGGTATAGGGAATAGCGAGCTCCTCGGCCGCGTGCGCCGCCATCTCGATGGTCGTCGCGCGGTTATCGCTCGTGGCGGTAATGTCCAGGAAGACGACCTCGTCCGCGCCCTCGCAGTCGTAGGCGCGCGCCAACTCCACCGGATCGCCCGCATCGCGCAAGCTCACAAAGTTGACGCCCTTGACCACACGGCCGTCCTTGACGTCCAGACAGGGAATCACGCGTTTGGTAAGCATGGGCTACTCCTCCCCTCGGGCGGCGACCAGTGCCTGGGCCAGCGTAAAGTTGCCCTCGTAGAGCGCACGGCCGGTAATGGCACCCTCAATAGCATCCTCACCCACCGCAGCCAGCGCGCGAATGTCGTCGAGCGTAGAGATACCGCCCGAAGCCACGACGGGAAAGCCCGCAACCTTGGCAACATGGCGATACGCCGCCACATCGATGCCCGTCTGCATGCCATCGCGCGCGATGTCGGTATACACCAGATGCTTAAAGCCCAGCTCGGAAAGCTGCGCCACGGCATCGTCGAGCGCCACACCCGCGCCGTCACGCCAGCCGTTCACCTTGACCTGGCCGTCGCGGGCGGCGATATCTGCCACCAACAGCTCGCCAAAGCCTTGGGCTGCCACCTCGGCAAAACCCGGCTCGGTCACGAGCACCGTGCCTAGTGCAATGCGGCGCGCACCATAGCCGGCCAGCTCGTCGATGCGCGCGAGCGAACGGACGCCGCCGCCCACGTCCACGGACAGGCCGTCGACGCCACAGATGGCCTTAATCGCCGCCGAGTTGGCAGCGCATGTGTCCTCGTCCTCGCCAAAGGCAGCGGACAGGTCGACGACGTGCACCCAGCTTGCGCCCTGCTCGGCAAACGAGCGGGCGACGGCCACGGGGTCATCGGAATATACCTTGCAGCGGCTGCGGTCGCCGCGCTCCAGGCGCACGACCTTGCCGCCGATCAGATCGATTGCGGGAAACAGGATCATCGGCCAGCCTCCTCGACGATGTTGACGAAGTTCTTAAGAATGCGCTGACCCAGCGCGGAGGATTTCTCAGGATGGAACTGGCAGCCCCACACGTTGCCATGGCGCACGATGCACGGGAAACTCCGCGTATAGTGCGTGCACGCCAGCACATCAGCGGCATCGGCGTCATCGGCCACCGCATAGCTGTGGGTGAAGTACATGTTGGCACCCTCGGCAAAATCGGCAAGCAGCGGATCGGCCGCACCGGCGGGCGTCATGTGCACCTGGTCCCAACCCACGTGCGGCACCTTCAGGCGGCTCGACTCCAGGCGCGTGCACGAGCCGCGCATAATACCCAGGCCATCGACCCAAGGACCGCCAGCCCACTCGGAGGCGTTGCCGTCGGCGACCGCGCCCTCGTCCGCCGGCACGCCCTCGTTGCCGCGCTCAAAAAACAGCTGAAGGCCCAGGCAGA
>URJD01000069.1 GCA_900548075.1 uncultured Collinsella sp. | reverse complement strand
CATACTCGTCGGCCCAAGGGTTCAAGGCAACCTGAATACGCACCATACGGTACGGTTCTGCGACAAGCGCAATCACGATCACGAGAATGCCGAAGATTAGCACGCCGATGATAAATCTGGGGTCGAGACCCGCAAACAACGCCATGCACATGAGGGTCAACAGGATGATCAGGACAGTACCGAAATCGGGCTGGATAAAGATCAAAAAGAGCGAAATGCCCAGGTAGATGCCCATCTTGCGAAGGAATTCGTTGATGTTGCCACCGGGCGAAAAGAAGCGGTCGAGCATGATGGCCGAATACGCAATGGCAAATGGCTTTAAAAACTCGGAAGGCTGGAACTGAATACCGGCGATGTTGAGCCAGCGTGTGGCGCCACGGCTGCCGCTGCCCACCAAGAACACCAGAAGCAGTAGCCCTATCATGCCGATAAGGAAGATCCTGAGCACATCCTCCCCAAACCAGCTGTCCGGCAAAACGCGCACGATGGCAATCAGCGCCAGAACACCGACCACGGCAAACGCAGCCTGTCGACCCAGAAAAAACGTCGCCGAGCCATTCTCGTGCAGCGCCTCGACCGAAGACGCCGAGTACACCATCAGCAGGCCAAAACATACCAAGGTAAACAGGCAGGCCATGAATATCAAACGGGGGCGCATGATACGGGCGGGAACGCCGGCAATATAGCGTTCGCTAAACGACTGCCCGCCGCGACCGGAACGCGGTGTGCTGCGACGCGAGGAAGCACGGTCCGAGTCGGGCCTCCTCATACCTTGTCGGGGGCTCTCCTCTCTCACCGGCAACCCCTATTCCATTTGCGATTCCGCCGCAGCGGCAAGCTGGGCCACATAGTCCTTAAACACGCGGCCGCGCTCCTCATAGCCCGAGAACTCATCGAACGAAGAGCAGGCAGGAGAAAGTAAGATCACATCGCCACGGCTCGACAGCGAACGGGCGACGTCCACGGCGTCGCGCAGGTCATCCGCCTGGGCGATATCCACATCGCCATCGACATCGGCCTCGTCCATAGCGGCGGTGAAGCGCTCGCGCGCATCGCCAAAGCAGACGACCGAGCGTACGTTATCCATAACAACGCGCGCGAAGTCCGTGAGCGGCGTGCCCTTATCGTGGCCGCCGAGCAGCAAGATCACGTCGTCATCGGGAAATGCCGTCAGCGCCTTCTCGACCGCATCGGTGTTGGTCGCCTTGGAATCGTTGACGTAGCGCACGCCGTCAATCTCGCCACACGGCTCCACGCGGTGCTCGAGCGGCTGGAACGAAGCCAGACCGCGGCAGACACCATCGACATCGGCACCGACTGCCAGGGCAGCCGTGGCAGCGCACAGGGCATTGATAACATTGTGATGGCCCGAGATCTTGAGCTCGGACGGGGCGACAAGCTGAGTCTCGACGCCCTTCAGGCGCACGACCATCTTGCCGTCGCGCACAAAGGCGGCATCCTCGCCCTCAGGCTCGTCAAAAGCGACCTTGCAGATGCGACGACCCGGCGTGTAGATGTACTCATCGAACTCGTGAATGCCGGCGTCTTCGACGTCGACAACCACCAGATCGTCATCGACCATATTGTCAAACAGTTTGATCTTGGCAAGCGCATAGTTCTTATGGCTCTTATGCCAGCCCAAGTGGTCGGGAGTGATGTTGAGCAGCACCGCCACGCGAGGGTGGAGCTCGGTGGTCGTAGCAATCTGATAGCTCGAGAGCTCAGCCACAAACCACTCGTTGTGGGCTCGGCCGTCAATCTCGTTGACCGGCGGCTCGCCGATGTTGCCGACAGCAACGCTTGCCTCGCCGGCAGCCTTAAGCAGATAATCAGTCAGCGACGTGGTGGTCGTCTTGCCGTTGGTGCCCGTGATGGCAATCCAGTTATCGGGCGACAGGCGATAGGCAAACTCGGGCTCACCCATAATCTGGGCGGCATGCTCGCGCCCGGCCTTAAAGAAGCCCGAGAACTCCGAGATGCCCGGGCACGTCACGCATGCGTCATAGGCGCCCTCGACCTGTTCGGTCCCATAGACAAACGACGCACCAGCAGCCTCGAGCGCACGCGTGGCGTCATTGGGCTCAGAGGTGCCGCCGCCATACACGGTAACGGCGCTTACGCGCTCGGGATGTGCCAGCGCCCAGCGGGCGACATCGAGACCGGATTTGCCCTGACCCAAAACGAGCAGGCTAAAGACATCAGCAAGAGGCATGAAAGACCACTATCCCAACTGGAAGAACAGAGCAAGGCCAACGGCACCAAAGGCCGCAGCGATAATCCAAAAACGGATGACGACCTTGGTCTCGGCCCAGCCCTTCTTTTCGAAATGATGATGGATGGGCGCCATAAGGAAGACGCGCTTGTGCGTAAAGTGGAAGTAGACAACCTGAATCATGACTGACAGGGTCTCAACGATAAACAGGCCGCCGATGATGAGGGAAACGACCTCGGTGTTGGTCATGATGGACGTGCAGGCAAACGCGGCGCCCAGGGCAAGCGAGCCGGTATCGCCCATAAAGATGCTCGCCGGATAGCAGTTGAACCACAGAAAGCCCAAGCAGGCACCGGCACACGCGGTGCAGAAGATGGACAGGTTCACGTCTCCGTGCAAAAACGCCATGGCAGCCATGGCGAGCATGGCAATCATAGAGGTGCCGCCAGCAAGACCGTCAAGGCCATCGGTCAGGTTCACGGCATTAGAAAGACCGGCAATCATCAGCCAGCAAAAGACAATATAGAGCCACGGGAACGAATAGCCGCAGATGGTGGTCGAAAGCACGCCAAGGTCGATCGTCAACCCACCGGGAAAACGAATCTCGGGGGCGACGCCGCACCAGTTGACGGCAAGTACCGTAAAGGTGACACAGATAATGGTTAGGCCGATCATCTTGGCATGGGGCGTCAGACCGAGCGAGCGCCCATGCGTAACGGAGGTCAGGTCGTCGATCAGGCCCAGCACGCCGGTCGCCAGCGTGGCGAGGAGCACGAGCACGAGCTCGGTGGTGAGCTTGCCCATCAGCAGGCAGGTCAGCGAGATCGCGACGAGGATGACAACACCACCCATGGTGGGCGTTCCCTGCTTAACCAAATGACGCTTGGGGCCGTCGGCACGAACCTGCTGGCCGATACCCTCGACCTTGAGCAGCTTGATCCACCACGGCATGAGCAGCAGCGCAATGGCGGCGGCGATACCAAGCCCCAAAAAAGCCTGATACGTTGGATACGAAGGATTGCCGAACATGGGCTAGCACACACCTTCCACAAAGCGGTCGAGCTCAACAAAGCGGGAACCCTTGACCAGTACAACATCATGTTTTTCAAGCGCGCCGCCCATGCGGTCGAGCACCTGCTGATAATCGGAGAACACCTGGATGCGGTCCTCGTCCATGCCCATCATGCGCGCGGCATCGGCCATAAGCTGGGCCAGCTCACCACCCACGCACGCCAGCATGTCGAGCTTCTTGGCGGCGGCATAGGCGCCCACGAGTTCATGCATGCGAGGAGCCTCATCGCCCATCTCGCCCATCTCGCCCAAGATCGCCATGCGAGACCCCCTGCAGGAAAGCGAACACAGTAGATCGAGGCCAGCAGCCATGGATTCGGCGCTGGCGTTATAGGAATCGTCAATGACGCGGGCACCGCTCTTGGCGCGCTTAATCTCCTGGCGGTGACCGGTGATCGTGAGGCCCCTAAAGGCAGTATCGATCTGCTCGGGCGTCACGCCCAGGCGATAGGCAACCGCGGCGGCCTTAACGGCATTAGGAACGGACTGCACGCCGGGGATGGCAAGCATGGTATCGATTGTCTCACCCTGGCCAAAATCGAGAGTAAAGACCGGACGGCCCTCGTCATCAACTCGAATGTCGCGGGCACGGACCTCATCATCGTCCGAGACGCCGGCCAGCATCACGTCGATACCAGCAGGCTGGGCGAACGTATCGCGAATGAACGGCGTAAAGTCGTCCTCGCCGCCCAAAACCAGCAGCGGTAAGAAGTCGCCGGCGGCGCACATACCCTGGACAATCTCGGCCTTAGCGCGGGCGATGTTCTCGCGGCTGCCCAAAATGCCGATGTGAGAGGTACCGATCTTGCTCACGATGGCAAGGTTGGGATTGGCGGACTGGGACAGGCGCTCGATCTCGTGGAAATGGTTCATGCCCATCTCGAGCACCAGGACCTCGGTATCGGCCGGAGCGGAAAGCACCGTGAGCGGCATGCCGATCAGGTTATTGAAATTGCCCTTGGTGGCCCAGACACGATAGCGCTTGGCGAGCACGGCGGCGAGCACGTCCTTGGTCGTCGTCTTGCCGATGGAACCGGTAATACCAACGACCAGGCAGCCAAGCTCCAGACGGTACGTGTGCGCCAAACGCAGCAGAAACTCCTCGGGATCATCGGTCAGCAAGATGGCACAGCCCTTGTCCTGCGCCAGCGAGACCAGCTCGGCCTCGGGCTCACGCGTCATCACGACGGCGCCGGCGCCCGACTGGACGGCACGGGAAGCAAAATCATTGCCGTCGACGTTTTCACCGGGAAAGGCGACGAAAATCGTCCCTTCCTCGACCTGGCGCGAGTCGATAACGCACCCGCGGCATACCCGATCGGCTTCTCCCGTCACGGTTCGGGCCCCTGTTGCGGCCGCGAGGTTGTTGACGGCGATCTCTATCATTGCAGCTCCCCTGTAAACCTAATAATGCTATCGGCGTATTGTATCCCAGCACCGCGCATGCGTGGTGCAGGGCATGTGAACACCCCTCATATGGGACAACAAACCACGCCCCAAAGATTGTAACCCCCTACTTCGTGTGCGGGATACCCAGCACGTCGAGCGCGTTGGCCATAATGGACTGGAACGGCACCGCAGCGGCATCCGAGCCGCTCGGCGTTCCGTCGAGCGTGATATAGCACAGCACCTTGGGCGATTGTGCCGGTGCAAAGCCCATAAAGGACGACATGTAGTTCTCCTTGAGGTAGCCGCCGTTCTCGTCGGCTCGTTCGGCCGTACCGGTCTTACCCGCCACGTCATAGCCGTCAACCGCGCCGCCAACGCCCGTTCCCTCGGACACGACCGTCTGCATGCACGATGTCACCTGGGATGCGGCGTCCTCCGAAATCGCGCGCTCGCCTTCGCCCCAGTCCTTCTCGTCGCCTTTGCTGGACTTATAGAAGTGCGGGGTCATCATCACTCCGCCGTTGGCGATGCCGCCCACGGCACGTGCGACCTCAATCGGCGAGACAGACAGCGCCTGTCCAAAGCTCATCGATCCCAGAGTGGCGCCGTCATACTGGTCACGCTCCTTGACGATGCCCAGGCTCTCGCCCGGAAAATCGACACCAGAGCTGTGACCGATGCCCCACTTGTCCACATAGGCAGCAAAGTCGTCGGCACCGATCTTGCGCCCCACCAGGACAAATCCCACGTTGGACGAACGGCGCATCATTTCGCGCACATCCATGGTCATGGCGTAGTCGCGCTTGTCGGCATCGGTGACGGTATCGTCGCCCACCTTGATGCTCGCCGGCACCTCAAACGACGTACTCGACCGCACGACACCCAAGTCGAAGCCGGCGCCCGCCACGAGCGTCTTAAAGACCGAGCCGGGCTCGTAGGCGTCGGTGACCAGGCGCAGGTTCATATCCTCGGTCTTGGCGTTTTCCAGATCGGTCTGGTCGTAGGTCGGATACGAGCAGGCTGCCAAGATCTCGCCTGTCGTAGGATCGGTGACCAGCGCCGAGCCGTTCTTGGCCTTAGTCTTCTCAACTGCCTCTGCCAGGGCATCCTCGGCCGCACGCTGGATATTGACGTCGAGCGTCGTCACGATATCAACGCCGTCGACCGCAGCCACCTTTTTATAGGCACCGCCCGCGATATAGCTGCCGTCCCTCGCACGCTCGCGTACGAGAGAACCGTTCGTGCCGGTCAGAAGCTTGTTGTACTGCTTTTCGAGGCCCGTCAAGCCGTCGTTGTCTACATTCACTACACCCAGCACCTGCGATGCCAGATTGCCATATGGATATACGCGCTTCATGGCCTGCTCAAAAAGCACGCCGGGCAGGTTCTTCTTCTCCAGCGCCGCAACATCGTCTTCGTCCACCTGGCGCTTGATATACACCCAGGTTCCATCGGACTCAACGAGCTTGCGACAGGTCTTTTTATCGATTCCAGTTGCCTTGACCAGCGCCGACACCGTCTTGTCAACATCCTCGACAAGCTGCGGGTTCACGGCGATGTTGCGACATTCGACCGACGACGCCAGCACGTTACCGTTGCGGTCGTAGATGGTGCCGCGTTTGGCATAGAGGGTCTGCGCAAGCAGGCGGCGCGCATCGGCACGCTCGCGCAGTTTATCGGCTTCGACAATTTGATAGTCGGCAAGGCGAAAGACGCCCAAGCCCAAGCCAAGCCCGATGAGGCTCATGACGGCTTTGCGGCGAGGCAGAGGCGCGCCTGTGAGCCATTCGGTCGACGAACTCTTGCGCGACCTGGTGTTATGCACTTGAGGGCCGCCCGAGCCGCGAAGTCGCGACGCCGGGTCGTTGCCACGGGACTGCCCGGCGTTGTAAGATTGCCGACCCGTTCCTTGATAACCAGAACGTCCCCGCGACGAGGGACGTCCAGAACCGCGGCCCCCATCGGAACCGCGGCGATAGTCATTTGTCATACTCAGCTACCGTCTTGCTACTGAGCGGTCGCGGTCGCGTTGGCGCCCGCGGCTGCATCCTGCGAAAAGTCAAGTGTAACGCTCTCGCTGGGCTCCACCATGCCATAAGCGCCCGCAAGGTCGCGAATGCGCGTGTCGGCGCCATAGACCGAATGCATGACCTCCAGGTCGGAGCTCTCATCGGTCGCCTTTTCGAGCGTGTTGGTAAGCTCGGCGTTGCTGTTGAGCACCTGGGCCGTAACGCCGGCGAGCGCCACGCGGGCGACACCGATCGTCATGAAGATAGCCGCAATGATGCAAAACGTTTTAAGAACGCTCATGAAAACCGGGCTTACCGCCTGGTTTGCCTGACGGCCCGCGCCCGTGTAGACATCAAAGCGCGGCGTGCGCTGCTCACGGGGAGCAACGGGGGCCTGCGGCGTCTCACGATAGGCGGGCATGGCGTTCATATCATAGGCGAGTGCTGCGCTTGAAGTGTTGTAGCCCATGATATGCCGCCTCCCATCCCGAGTACATTGGTAGTGTGTTTAAGCTTCGTTTATGGTGCGAGCGGGAGGTCCAATATCGCGCGCGTAACGCTACAAGCGCTCCGCCACGCGGATTTTGGCTGATCTCGCCCGAGGGTTGCGCTCAACCTCATCAGGCTGGGCAACCAAGGGTTTGCGGGTGATGACCTTGAGTATCGGCACGTTGCCGCACACGCACACCGGAATCTCCGGCGGACACGTGCACCCCTGGCTCATCTCCTTAAAGTGGTTCTTTACGATACGGTCCTCGAGCGAGTGATACGAAATGACGCAGATACGTCCGCCCGGGTTGAGCCACCTGGTGGCGGCATCAAGCCCTCGTTCGAGCACATCGAGCTCGTGATTGACCTCGATGCGAATGGCCTGGAAACTTTTCTTGGCCGGGTGTCCGCCATGCCGACGAGCGGCAGCCGGGATACCCGCCTTGATGATCTCGACAAATTGGCCGGTGGTTTCGATCGGTTCTTGTTCGCGGCGGCGCACGATCTCGCGCGCGATCTGCGAGGCGAACTTCTCTTCGCCGTAGACGCGTAGAATCCGGGCGAGGTCGTGTTCGTTATAGGTGTTGATGACCTCAGCTGCGTTTAAGGTGTTATTACCCGGATCCATCCGCATGTCCAATGGGGCGTCCTCGTTATACGAAAAGCCCCTGCCAGGGATATCGAGTTGCGGTGACGAAACGCCCAAATCGAACAGGAAGCCATCGACCCCGGGCACCTCGGCCGAGCAAAGCAGCTCGTCCAAGTCGCCGAAGTTGCCCTTCAGCAGCTGGTGCGGAACGCCGGGAACCTCGCGGTCCAGACGGGCGCCAGCGGCCTCGAGGGCCATGTCGTCCTGATCGACGCCGAGCAAAAGGCCCGTCTCCCCCACCTGCGCGGCCATCTTTACCGAATGGCCGGCACCGCCAAGGGTGCAATCGCAGACAACGGAGCCGCTCCTTAGCCGCAGCGACTCAAGCACTTCGCCGAGCATGACAGGTTCATGCCGATATTCTTGTGTCAAGATCCCACGCTCCATCCGTTACCCGTGCCTTGCCCTTACGAGAAGAAGAGGTCCAACAGGGCCTCATCGTCATCGTCCTCATCGGCCGCGACGCGATCCCAAACCTCAAGGTGGTCGTAGTTGCCCACAACCGTGACCTCGCGGTCGAGGTTCGCCTGCTTGCGGAGAGACTCGGAAAGACCGATACGACCGGCGCTGTCCACGTCCATCGACGTGGTGCGCTTGTTGATCGCCCTCATGAGCTTCTGGTCATTAATGTCACGCGGGTTAAAACCCTCGTGGCCCTCACGACCCGCGAAGAGTCCTTCGACCCACTTATCGAAGGCCTCGGCAGAGAACACGTACAGAGCATCGACATCCAGGGCTTTAAACACGCGAACGTGCTCTCCAAGCTCCTCGCGAAGGGGTGCAGGCAGGGACAGACGACCTTTCGCATCGAGATTGCGCTCGTATGCACCAGTCATTCCCATGTGCGCCCTCCCCTCGGTTACTCAGATGGCACGTACGCGGGAACCACCCCGCCTGTCGACGTCATTAATAATATGGGGAACCGCCCCATTTTTCAACACCTTTCCCCACCCCTTCCCCCACCCCACC